>JAUNUZ010000498.1 GCA_030537915.1 Micrococcales bacterium | reverse complement strand
GAGCCTGTTGCGAAATGGCGTGACGGCCCAACAGCGGACCGGCCGCTGAGCCGCCGACCGAGGCAGAGGGGTTGTCGCGGTGGAGGGCGAGCCCCTGCGCGGGGTCAGGCGGCTGCTCGGTGGATCTTGAGGAGGTTGAACGCGGTAACTGCGAGGTGGATTTCGCTGAGCGCCGTGTCGATGCCGCGGCGGGAGAAGCGGTCGATGATCTTCTTCAGGTTGCCGATGCCGGGTTCGACGGTGGCTCCTCGCCGCTTGTACTGCTGGGCGCCCTCGGTGGTGCGCAGCCGATGGTCCATCGCTTGGCGCGGTGTCGCCCCCGGTGGGGGCGGTCCTGTCGCAGGCGTCGTCTTCGCGGCGCGGAACTGGTCTCGGTTCTTGCCGAGGGCGATCAGCCGTGCCGGGCCGGGTGCGGCGAGGTTGGCGTCGCTGGCGTACCCGGCGTCGGCCAGGACCGTGCCGATCAGCTGATCGTGGCTGCCGGTGTGCGCGTGCAGCAACGTGGCGGCTTCCTGCGCGGCGTGCATCATCGGCACGAACGAGCCCTGGTCGGTGGTGGCCTGCCCGACCTGAACAGCGACGATGACCTGATCGGCGGTGACAGCGACCTGGGTGTTGTAGCCCTGCACGAAACCCTTGCGGGTCGGCATGATCCGGGACTGCGGATCGGTGGTGTTCGCCACGATCTTTGGTAGGCCAGCCGTTGCCGCACGGGAGGCTTTGGTTGCCTTCCCGGGGATGGCTTGGGCGGCCTGTTCTGCGACCGCGGCCTGCACCACTCGCCGGGCCCGGGCCACCCGGCTGCTGGCGTCCATCGACACCGGAGGCCGCCCCGGCAAGATCCGGCCCTGCGCGACGGCCGCTGTGCGCCGGTCGAGTTTGGCTTGATGCTCGGCGACCTCGCGCGCCAAATGCGCCTGTGCCTCTGCGAGCCGGTGCGGACCCTGCGGGATCCGGCCCCGGACCGGTTCACCGGCCTCGGAACGGCGACGACGCTCCAACGCCGCCTCGTCCCGCTCCTGGTCGGCGCGGGCGCGTCGTCCTGCTTGGGCGGCGACCTCAGCGGCCGCCTCCCGGATCCGTCGGGCCCGACCCGAGCGATCACCCAGCGGCCCAGGGACCCGGTCCGTAGGTCTCTCGCCACCGGCGGCTGCGTCCTCGGCCGTGTCGGTCTGCTCGGCGTCCGCGATCATCTCGCCCACCTGAGCCTCCAGCCACTCCTGGCCCCGGTTGGCGTCCAGCGAGGCGTTGGCGGCGATCTTGGTGCCGTCGATCGCGACCGTCCCGAACCGGGCCAAACCGGCGTGGGCGGCGACCAGCAGCACCTGGGTGAACAAGCCCGCGAACGCGTCCTGACAGTCCGCCCGGAACCGCGCGATCGTGCAATGGTCGGGCACGTCCTGGGCACACAGCACCCGGAACGCCACGTCGGTGCCGCACAACCGCTCGATCTGTCGCGAGGACCGAACCCCGCGGCAGTAGGCGTACATCAGCAGCCCGAGCAGCATAGTGGGGTCATACCCGGGTGCCCCGGCCCCGCCGAGGCGACGGCACCGGTCAAAAGCGCCGGTGTCCACCGCGTCCACAGTGTCCAGCAGAAACCACACCAGGTGGTCGGCGGGGAGCCATTCACGCATATCCGGCGGCAGCAGAAACGCCTGATCACGCAGCACCGGACGGTAGGAGTTGGCCACGCACCATTCTCCCAAACCGGCGTCCCCGAGCCCCTCCGCGACACCCCATTTCGCAACAGGCTC
>JAUNUZ010000028.1 GCA_030537915.1 Micrococcales bacterium | reverse complement strand
ACCTCGGTCGTCGGCGAGTCGTGCAGACCGGCCCCTCCGATGCGGCGCAGATCCTCCTCGTCGTAGGCGATTCCGGAGCCCAGCCCACCCATCGTGAAGCTCGGGCGGACGACGAGTGGGTAGCCGAGCTCGGCTGCCCCGCGGATCAGCTCGTCCGTGCTGTGGCAGATGAAGCTGCGGCATGACTCCGCGCCGCAACGCGCTACCACGCCCTTGAAGGCTTCGCGGTCCTCGCCGAGCCGGATCGCCTCGACGCTCGCGCCGATCAGCGGGCAACCGTACTTTTCCAGGACACCGTTGGCGTGCAGGGCCATCGCCGCGTTGAGAGCGGTCTGCCCGCCGAGGGTGGCAAGGACGGCGTCGGGACGCTCCTTGGCGATGATCGCCGCAAGCACGCTCGGGGTGATCGGCTCGACGTAGGTCGCGTCCGCGATCTCCGGATCAGTCATGATCGTCGCCGGATTGGAGTTCACGAGGATGACCCGGAGGCCCTCCTCGCGCAGGACGCGACAAGCCTGGGTGCCGGAATAGTCGAACTCCGCGGCCTGACCGATGACGATCGGGCCGGAGCCGATGACGAGGACGGATTCGATGTCGGTGCGCTTGGGCATCAGGCCGTCGTCTCCACAGAAGAGTGTGTGTTACTCGGGTGCTCGATATGTCCGGTGCGCATGAGTTCGACGAAGCGGTCGAAGAGATATTCGCTGTCGTGCGGTCCCGCCGCGGCCTCGGGGTGGTACTGCACCGAAAAGGCGGGAATGTCGAGGCATTCAAGGCCCTCGACCACGTCGTCGTTGAGGCACACGTGACTGACCCGAACCCGGCCGTGCTCGGTGTCGCTGTCGCGATCCAGGGGCGCATCGACAGCGAAGCCGTGGTTGTGGGCCGTGACCTCGACGCGACCGGTGGCCCGGTCCAGGACGGGCTGGTTGATCCCCCGGTGGCCGTACTTCAGCTTGTACGTGCCGAATCCGAGCGCACGCCCGAGCAATTGGTTTCCGAAACAGATGCCGAAGAAGGGTAGGCGGTCGGTGAGGATCTGGCGCAGGAGCTCGACCTGCCCGTCCGCCGTCGCCGGGTCACCCGGCCCGTTGGAGAAGAAGACCCCGTCGGGCTGCACCGCGAGCACTTCCTCGTAGCTCGACTCCGCCGGCAGCACATGCACAGTGATGCCGCGGGCCGCCATCTGCGCCGGCGTCATCGATTTGATGCCCAGGTCGAGGGCCGCGACGGTGAAACGCTTCGCGCCGACGGCGGGCACGACATACGTCGAATCGGTGCTCACTTGCGAGGCGAGCTCGGCACCCGACATCGCCGGCGCGGAACGCACCCGCTCGAGCAGCTCGGCATCGCTGGCGTGCCCATCGGCTCCGGAGAAGATCCCGACTCGCATCGCACCCCGCTCACGCAGGTGCCGCGTCAGCGCGCGGGTGTCGACCCCGCTGATGCCGACGACGCCCTGGTCGTACAGGTCGTCCTGCAGCGAGCGCGTAGAGCGCCAGTTGCTCGGCCGGATCGCGGGGTCGCGCACGACGTAGCCCGCGACCCAGATCTGGTCCGACTCCTGGTCCTCGTCGTTGACGCCGGTGTTGCCGATGTGGGGCGCGGTCATGACAACGACCTGGCGGTGATAGCTGGGGTCGGTGAGCGTCTCCTGGTAGCCGGACATGCCGGTGGAGAAAACCGCCTCACCAAGGGCTGTGCCGACCGCTCCGTAGGCGTGACCGTGCATGATGCGACCGTCCTCGAGGACCAGGACAGCGGGCGGGATGTCTAACAGCGAGGTCACGGCGAGGTCTCCAGTTCGCAGATCTGGCCGTCGAGGAAGGTAGGGGTGCCCCGCAGGACGGTTGTGATGACCCGCCCGGTGAGCTCGCGGCCATGCCAGGGGTTGTTGCGGGAACGGGACTGCGTCGCCTCGCGGTCGACCCGCAGCGTCGCGGCCGGGTCGATGAGCACCACGTTGGCCGGCTCACCGACCTGCAGCGGACGTCCGTGGTCCGCCAGACCCGCGATTGCGGCAGGACGCACCGACATCGCCTGCGCGACGCCGGCCCAGGTCATGCGGCCCGTCGCGACGAGATGGGTCGCCACGACCGACAGCGCCGTCTCGAGCCCGAGCATGCCGAAAGCGGCCACCGTGAAGTCGTGCTGCTTGTCGTGCAGGCCGTGCGGAGCGTGATCGGTACCGACGACGTCGATGGTGCCGTCGGCCAGTCCGGCGCGCAGCGCCTCCACATCCTCGGGCGTGCGCAGCGGAGGGTTGACCTTGTAGACGGAATCGTAGGACTCCAGCAGGTCGACCGTGAGCGCGAGGTGGTGCGGGGTGGCCTCGGCAGTGACCGGCAGGCCTCTGGACTTGGCCCAGCGGATGAGCTCCACGGACCCGGCCGTCGAGACGTGGCAGACGTGCAGCCGAGAGCCGGTTGCGGCCGTCAACATGACATCGCGAGCGATGATCGACTCCTCGGCGACCGCCGGCCACGCGGGCAACCCGAGACGACCCGAGTAGACGCCCTCGTCGCAGCACGAGGTGTGCGGGGCGATCCGGGGGTCCTGGGAGTGTTGGGCGATGACGCCACCGAACGTCTTGACGTATTCGAGCGCCCGCCGCATGACGAGCGGATCGTGAACGCATTTGCCATCGTCGCTGAACATCCGCACCTTCGCACGGCTGCGCGCCATGAGCCCCATCTCGGCGAGCTCCTGGCCCGCCAGCCCCTTCGTCACGGCACCGATCGGGTGAACGTCGGCGTGCGGGGCCGCGGCGCCGCGGTCGAGGATCCACTCGGCCGCACCGGGGCTGTCGGTGACCGGAGTCGTGTTCGCCATTGCCATGATCGCGACGTAGCCGCCGACCGCCGCCGCGCGCGCCCCGGAGGCGATCGTCTCGGTGTCCTCGCGCCCCGGTTCGCGCAGGTGGGTGTGCACGTCGACGAGACCGGGCAGCGCCACGAGCCCGTCGGCGTCGATCCGGCGGCCGGTCGTCCTACCCCCTGTTCCGATACCTGTGATGACGCCGTCCTGCACGACGATGTCGGCGCGACCCTGTCCCAGGAGGTCGGCGCCGGAGATGATGAGCTCGCTCACGCGTGGCTCCCTTCACCGGAGAAGATGTGGAAGAGGACGGCCATCCGCACACTGACACCCGCGGCGACCTGGTCGAGGATGAGGGAGCGCGCGGCATCCGCGGCCTCCGGGCTGATCTCGAGGCCGCGGTTCATCGGCCCGGGGTGGCACACCACCGCATGGTCGGGCAGCTTGGCGAGCCGTTCGCGCGTCAGCCCCCACCCGGCGATGTAGTCGGCCTCGCTCGGGAAGAAGGCGCCGCTCATCCGTTCACGCTGGACGCGCAGCATCATGAGCGCGTCGGCGTCGGCCAGGACCTCGTCGAGGTCGTTCGTGATCGTCATGCCTTGGCTGGCGGGCCAGTCCTCGATCGCGTCGGGCATGAGGGTGGGCGGGGCGACGAGCGTCACGTGGGCACCCAGCTCGCGCAGGCAAAGCAGGTTCGAGCGAACCACCCGGCTGTGCCGCAGGTCCCCGACGATGGCGACATTGCGGCCCTGCAGGGGGCCCAGCGCCCGGCGCATCGTGAACGCGTCGAGTAACGCCTGCGTCGGATGCTCGTGCGTACCGTCACCGGCGTTGATGACGGGCAGCCCGGTCCACTCCATCGCCAGCTTCGCTGCGCCGGAGGCGGAGTGACGAATGACGAAACCGTCGATGCCCATGGCCGCGACCGTGAGCACCGTGTCACGCAAGGACTCACCCTTGCTCGTCGAAGACCCCTTGCCGGCGAAGGCCATGGTGTCCGCGGACAGGCGCTTCGCCGCGAGGTCGAAGCTCATCTTCGTGCGGGTGCTGTCCTCGAAGAACATGTTGACGATGGTGCGGCCGCGCAGCGCGGGGAGCTTCTTCAGCTCGCGCGTCTGCACCTGCGCCATCTCTTCGGCGGTGTCCAGGACTGCGGTGATCTGCTCACGGTCCAGACCTTCGATGCCGAGCAGGTGCGGCAAATGCATCAGCGTCCTCGCTTCGCGATGCGCACGACATCATGGCCGTCCGTCTCCGTCAACCGCACCTGCACACGCTCACTACTCGACGTCGGCAGGTTCTTGCCGACGTGATCGGCGCGGATCGGCAGTTCCCGGTGTCCTCGATCGACGAGCACCGCCAAACGCACGGCGCGTGGGCGGCCGATGTCGCCGAGGGCATCGAGAGCCGCGCGGATGGTGCGGCCGGAATAGAGCACGTCGTCGGCGAGCACGACGACCTTGTCGTCGATGCCCTCTAGCGGGATGGTGGTGGGCTCCATGCGCCGGGTCGGGTTGCGCCGCAGGTCGTCGCGGTAGAGCGTGATGTCGAGCGTGCCGACCGGGACGTCCACCCCTTCGACCTCGGCCATGAGCGCGGCCAGCCGGGCGGCGATGTGACGCCCGCGAGTCGGGATGCCGAGGACGACGAGGTTGTCGCCGCCCTTGTTGTGTTCAAGAACCTCGTGGGCCATTCGGCGCAACGCCCGCGCGATTTCGTCGGCGCCGAGGACCACTCGTGAGTCATCGGGGACGTCGGGCCGGGCCGCTGTGGATGCTGTGGAGTCGGGCGACATGAAGCGCCGGACCTCCTTCCCCGCCTCACTGGACGGTGGTTAAAGGATGTCGAAACGTCCACAGCCTACTCTCGCCGCAGCAGGCTTCCGGACGTGCCTCGGTTGGGGCCCGTCCGGAAGTCTAGGCCTGCCCGGGACCGCCCGGCGGCGCTAAGTCGGTGACTGGCTTTAGTACCGGAAGGACTTCACACTGACCCGCAACTGCGCGGCTTCGCGGGCCAACTCCTCGATCTGGGTGCCGACGTCGGACATGGTGCGTCCGGCCGCGTCTGCACCCGTCGACACGCCGGCGAGGTTGGCGGCGATGGCGTTCGTGCCGTCGGCAGCCTGCTGGACATTGCGGCCCATCTCGTTCGTCGTGGCGGTCTGCTCCTCGACCGCAGAGGCGATGGTGGCCTGCGTGTCGTTGATCTGCGCGATGATCACCGAGATCTCGCTGATTGCTGCCACCGCCGCCTCGGTGTCGAGCTGGATCGCCTCCACCCGGCGAGCGATGTCTTCGGTCGCGGTAGAGGTCCCCTGGGCCAGTTCCTTGACCTCGTTCGCGACCACTGCGAAACCCTTGCCCGCCTCACCTGCGCGCGCAGCCTCGATGGTGGCGTTGAGGGCGAGCAGGTTGGTCTGCTCGGCGATGCTGGTAATGGTCTTGATGACGTTCCCGATCTGCACTGAACTCTCGCCAAGCTTGGCCACTGTCGAGTTGGTGCGGTCGGCCACCTGCACGGCTGCGGCGGCGACTCCGGCAGCGTCGTTGGCGCTCTTGGCGATCTCCCGGATCGAGACGGTCATCTCCTCGGTGCCTGCCGCCACGGTCTGCACGTTGTCGTTGACCTCATCGACCGATGTGGCGACCGAGCCCACCTGGCTGCTCACGTCCGCGACCCGACCCCCCGCTGACGCGGTCGCAATGCGCAGGGTCTCCGACGAATCAGCGACGAACTCGGCCGTGCGCGCGGTCTCGGAGACCAGCGCCGACAGATTGCCGCGCGCAACGTCGAGGTCGGCTGCCATCTGGCCGATCTCGTCACTGGCGTGCACATCGGCCGGATGGCTCAGGTCGCCGTCGGCGAGGGCGCTCAGGGCGGCCCGCACCTTTGTGACATTGGCCGAGAGTCGCCGCATCACCAGTGCGGCGAACACTGCGGCGATGATCAAGCCGAGCAGCGCCGCGAGGATGACCGCCCAGGTCGCGGCGGTGCGCGTCGACGCGGCATCTGCGGCCTTGCTGGCCGCGACGGAGGACAATTCGTTCTGGGCCTGGTGTAGCAGCGGCTCGTAGGCCTTGATGATGCCGACGTTGCCACTGGGCGAGGAGTCGAAAGAGGTCGTCATGTACTTGTTCCAGTCGCCCGAGTAGGCAAGCGGCTGGAGCACCTGGGTGCGGTTCTGCTCCCACTTATCGTAAACCTGAGCGAACTTGGGAAAAGACGGCATGATGTCCGCGCCACCGGCGTTGAGGATCTGCTGCTCCGCCGTGGCGATCTGTTCGTCGGTCTTGTTCACCACCGCGAGGGTGTCGTCCTTGCCCTTCTTGGTCTTCTCCAGGGCGACCCAGTCGAACATCATCCGGTTGTAGACCTGCCGGTGCTGGATAGTCGTCAGTGGAGCCTGGAGTCGCTGCAAGGCCGCGACGTCATCGGCGTCGGCCTGCATCCGGCCCGTGGCCATGACGCTGACGGCGGTGATGACCAGGCAGGCTCCCACCAGGACGGCCATGATCGCGACAATCTTCGCGCGCAGGCCGAGCCGATCGATGAACGGTGGACGTGCCGAGCCCGTGTGGACATCTGCCACCGATATTCCTGACATAACTGTCCCTTCACGATTTTGGATCTGCCTCCGACCCATCGGCAGGCGGCTGGCCGGGCTGAGGCCACCGAGATTGCGTGCCCGCTGTCGACCCCCGCCTGCAGACGCCGCACCGAACTCCCAAGGAGCGGGATCAGGTGGCCTGACCTGAACGCCTTCGGACCGGGCGCCGCACTAGGCTGGCGCCTGGCGCCCGCTTGCCTGGACCTGCCCGCGCGGTCTGCGCGGCCGAAGGGCGACCTGAAAGCCCGCTGAACCCGAGCAGAAGGACACGTGCAATGGACCGTCCGGTCGACCCGACGACGACGAAGGCATGGGACCAGCTGACTGAGCTGGAGGCCTGGCTCGAACCCGACCTGCGCACGTGGTTCGACCGCGACCCCGGCCGGGCCGAGCGACTGACTTTCACCGCGGCCGACCTGCACGTCGACCTGAGCAAGAACCTGGTCACCAAGGATATCGTCGCTGCGCTCGTCGAACTGGCCCGCGAGGTGGGGCTGGAGCGACACCGGGAGGCGATGTTCACCGGCCGGCACATCAATGTCAGCGAGGACCGCGCCGTGCTGCACACCGCTCTGCGCCTGCCAGCAGATGTAGCCCTCGAGGTCGACGGCCAGGACGTCGTCACCGACGTGCACGACATGCTGGCGAAGGTCTACGACTTCGCCGACGAAGTGCGTAGCGGGCGCTGGACCGGCCTCAACGGAGGGCCTATCCGCACGATCGTCAACATCGGCATCGGCGGCTCCGACCTCGGCCCGGTCATGGTCTACGAGGCCCTCAAGCCCTACGTGCAGGACGGGCTGCAGGCCCGCTTCGTCTCCAATATCGACCCCACCGACATCGCCGAGACACTGCGCGACCTCGATCCCGATGGAACTTTGTTCATCATCGCGAGCAAGACGTTCACGACGCTCGAGACGCTGACCAACGCCCGCCTGGCCCGCACCTGGCTGCTCGACAACCTCGGGCTCAACGATCACGAGGACGATCCGCGAGCCAAAGAGGCCGTCGCCAAGCACTTCGTCGCCGTGTCGACCGCTCTGGACAAGGTGGCCGCGTTCGGCATCGACCCTGACAACGCGTTCGGCTTCTGGGACTGGGTCGGTGGGCGGTACTCGGTCGACTCGGCGATCGGCACCTCGCTCGCGGTGGTGCTGGGCCCCCATAATTTCGCGGACTTCCTGCGCGGCTTCCACGCCGTCGACGAACACTTCAGAACCACCCCGCTCGAGCGGAACGTGCCCGCGCTGATGGGCCTGCTCAACGTGTGGAATGTGAACTTCCTGGGTGCCGAGACTCATGCGGTCCTGCCGTACGCCCAGTATCTGTCCAGGTTCCCGGCCTACCTGCAGCAGTTGACGATGGAGTCCAACGGCAAGGGAGTGCGCTGGGACGGGACCCCCGTCACGACGGCCACGGGCGAGGTGTTCTGGGGTGAGCCCGGCACCAACGGCCAGCACGCCTTCTACCAGCTCATCCATCAGGGCACCCGCATCGTGCCGGCAGACTTCATCGCCGTGGCCGAACCCGCCAATCCCCTACGAGACGGCGACGCCGACGTGCACGAGCTGTTCCTTGCCAACTTCTTCGCCCAGACCGCGGCACTCGCCTTTGGTAAGACCGCCGATGAGGTCCGTGCGGAGGGTACGGATGAGGCCATCGTGTCGGCTCGGGTCTTCACCGGTAATCGTCCGACGACCTCGATCATGGCACCGGCATTGACCCCGGGCGTGCTCGGCCAGCTCATCGCGCTCTACGAGCACATCACCTTCACCCAGGGCGTCGTCTGGGGCATCGACAGTTTCGATCAGTGGGGCGTCGAGCTTGGCAAGCAATTGGCCAAGGAGCTCACCCCGGCCGTGGGCGGAGACGAAAGCGCGCTCGCCGCCCAGGACTCATCCACGCAGGGATTGATCCGGTACTACCTGCAGCATCGGAGGCGGTAGTCGCTGCAAGGCGCAGCGGTCGTGAGCCGGGGCGGACAAGACGGCCTGCCGCGGACCCCGCGTCCATGGCCGGGATGAGGTCCGCCGTGATGTAGCGGATGCCCTGGTGCTGGGGCGGCGCAGGTGCGGCGGCTCGGGCGCTGTGGTGGCCGAGCCGCGGTTTCACAGGCACAATGCCGGTCATGAGCCAGAAGAAGAGCACCCTCTTGGGCCTACCTGTCGCAGCCCTTGCGGGCCTCGCGGCTCATGACCTCCTGCAGCGTCATCGCAGCCTGCTGCGTGCCTTCCCGGTGGTCGGGCGGGGACGATACGCCATCGAGAAGATCGGCCCGCCGCTGCGGCAATACATCATCGCGAGCAACGACGTGGAGCGGCCGTTCAGCCGAGATCAACGCAGCTATATCTACAGCGCCGCCAAGGGCGTGAACACCTACTTCGGGTTCGGCACCGACAACGACGTCGAGTTCGTCGAGGGGTATCCGATCATCAAGCACCGCACGTTCACGGCGGTGGCACCGGGCACCGCCGGCGCACACGGTCACGACGACCAGGGATCGCTACCCTGCGCCAAAGTCATGGGCGCCGCGCGTGGACGAAACCATGCCTTCAGAGCGAACTCGGTCGTGAACATCTCGGCGATGAGCTTCGGCAGCCTGTCCGGGCCGGCCATCGAGGCCATCAACCGCGGCGCCGCCATCGCAGGATGCCTGCACAACACCGGAGAGGGCGGCCTCAGCGATCACCATCGCCACGGTGGCGATCTCACCCTGCAGATCGGCACGGGGTACTTCGGTTGCCGCGACGAGCGCGGGCGTTTCGACCTCGACCGGCTCGCCGACGTCGTGCAGAGCGCCCCCGTGCGGGCCATCGAGTTCAAGCTGAGCCAAGGAGCCAAGCCCGGACTGGGCGGGGTTCTGCCCGTGGCCAAGATCACCCCCGAGATCGCCAAGATCCGCGGCATCCCGCTGGATGAGGACTGCATCAGCCCCTCCCGGCACACCGCGTTCGACGACGTGGACTCGATGCTTGACGTCATCGAGGCCGTCGCGCAGCGCACCGGCCTGCCCGTGGGTATCAAGTCCGCGGTGGGCGATCTGACCTTCTGGACCAGCCTGGCCGCGCAGATGGCCGACGGCAGCCGCGGTGTCGACTTCATCACTGTCGACGGCGGCGAGGGCGGCACTGGCGCGGCGCCGCTGGTGTTTGCCGACAGCGTCGCGCTCCCCTACCGTTCGGCCTTCCCGCGGGTCTACCGGGTGTTCGCGGAGGTGGGACTCACCGAAAGGATCGTCTTCATCGGATCGGGCAAGCTTGGGTTGCCGGACAACGCGATGGTGGCCTTCGCCCTCGGCGCGGACATGCTCAATGTGGCGCGCGAGGCCATGCTCGCCGTCGGCTGCCTGCAGACCCAGAAGTGCCACACCGGGCATTGCCCGACGGGTGTCGCGACTCAGAACCGGTGGCTGACCCGCGCCCTGGACCCCAAGTCGAAGGCGGACCGACTCGCCGGCTACGTCACGACCCTGCGGCGCGACCTGCTCAAAGTCTCCGAGGCCGCGGGCCTGGTGCACCCGGCACTCATCTCTGGACAGGACATCGACATCCTCTACGGGCAAGCGGACTCGCGCCCCCTTTACAAGGTGTCGCGCTACGAGCCGGAATGGGGACAGCCCTGCGCCGCCGACCGCGAGGAGATCGGCCGGATCATGGCGCGCCTGCACGGTCGAGGCGGCAGCGACGGTGCGCCCGGGCACTCCAGCCCCGACCCAGCGGGAAGTCGGGATGAGATCCCGGCCGGCGACCAGGGAGTCGGGGCGAGCTAGCGCGATCGGACTGGGCGGCCCGTCGGACGGCGTCAGGCTGGGGCGTCGTCGAAGCGCGCACGCATCGCCGCCATTTGCGGGCTGCTGGAGGCGGAGGCGTCCGGCAGGTCGACCTGCGGGCCGACCGGGACGTTGAGGCGCACACTCGACCAATCCACGGACGCTTGGTAGCCGCGCGCGTCGGCCCAGGCGACGAAGTCGCCGCGAACCCGCGCCCGCGTGGTCTGCGGCGGGGTCTGCCGGGCGGCCTGCACCTCGTCCTGAGTCACGAAGCTCTGCATGTGGCCACCGGCCCGCAACGCAGGAGCAAGCCCGCTACGGGGATCGACGTCGTGGTAGGCGAATGCGAGCCGGGCCACCCGCGGGTCCGCGAGATCCAGGCCGCGGCCATCGGCGTATTCGGTGAGGAGCCGACGCTTGATCGCCCAATCGAGACGTGTCTGCACGACCTCGTGTCGCCCGGACCGCAGCGCATCCAGCCCGTCCGCCACCAGATCCAGCACCCAGGTGGCTTCGGTGCCGCGCGCGGTCGAGCCTTCGGTGGCCGGGCGCGCCAGAACGCGCGTCAGGAACTCCTCCTGGATGTCGACCGCGCGCAAGCGGCGGCCGTCGCGGGTCGGCACACTCACCGTCGAGGACAGGTCGGTGTTGAACCCACGCATCGCGGCCAGCGGATCCAGCGGCACGAGACCCGTGAGATCGGCGCCGGTCTCCAAGAGGTCCAGTACCAGGCAGGTCCAGCCGATCTTCAGCGCCGTCGTCGTCTCGCAGACGCTGGAATCGCCGCTGAGCACGTGCAGGCGACGCCACAGGCCAGGATCGGCGTGCGGTTCGTCCTTGGTGTTGATGAGAGGACGCGATTTGGTCGGATCGGCTGAGGTCGTCGAACCGATGTGCTCGGCGCGCGTAGAGAAGGCGAACTGCCCGCGCCCGTCGCGGTCGATCACGACGTGACCGCACCCGGTCAGGACCGGCCGAGTCACCAGGAACGCGGTCATCGCGGCCGTGAGCTTGTCGAAATCGACGTCGCGGGGCACTTGGTAGTTCTCGTGGCAGCCGAAGGTGTTGCCGACGCTGTCGACGTTGTTGCGCAAGACGTGCAGCCGAGCCGGCACGCCGCGCCCCGTGAGGCTGGCATTCGCCGTCTGCGCGAGATCGGCCAGGAGCAGGTCGCCGGCCAGGTCGTTGGCCACGACATCGCGCAGATTGTCACACTCCGCCCCGGCGTACTCGGGGTGTGACCCGATATCGACGTACAAACGCGACCCGTTCCGCAGGAAGTGATTCGTCGTGCGGTTCGCGTTCGGCGTGGCGGCGAACATCAGCGTGACGGCCTCGTCCACCGTAGGGAGCGTCGGGTCCTTATCCGGCTCGGCATCGGCATGCGGGTGGGCTGTGGGGACGACGACGACCCCGTACTCGGTCTCCAGACCGACGATCCGACGGTTCACTGCCCGCCCTTTTGCACATAGCTGCGCACGAACGTCAGCGCGTCGACCTCGAGCACCTCGTCGATGCTGTCGAGCAAGGATCCGAGATCCTGCACCGCGCTCGGTGGCGGTGCGGCCGGTGGGTCGATCGGCTCCGGTGGGTCTTCGGCGCGGTGGGAGCGCTTCTGCTGGTACTCCACGATGACTCCTGTTCGTGTGGACCCCCAATGGGATGGAGGCCTCGGTGTTGGTGGGGGGATCGGGCGCCGTGCCGGGTGATGTCCGTCGGCGTCCTACCCTCCGGGTGGTCGAGAATGGCCCGTCAGCGCGTTCAGCAGTTGCGCCGCACTGACTCCTGGGGTCAGTGCCGCTTGTGCGTCGGCGCGCCTGTAACCTTGCGGATCCTCCATCGGCAGTCGTACGAGCGAAGGTGCCCCGGTATCGAACACCAGGGAGTTCCAGCTCGCGGCAAACACCTGCGGGCCCAGATCTCGGATCGCCTCGCCCCGCAGCCACGCCCGGGTGTCCGCCGGGGGGTGGTGCTCGGCAGCGGCGGCCGTCTCTTCGTCCACGACCCGAACCAGTCGGCCCTGACGTGTCATGGTGGCGGCGATGCCCCGATCCGGCCGCAGGTCGGCCCACTGCAGGTCGGCGGCGGCCAGCCGCGGGTCGTCCCAGCCGACTCCGGCGCGCTGAGCCAGGCCCGCGAGCACCGCATGCTTGGCGACCCACTCAACGGTATCGGCCGCCGACCACGGATCCGCGTCCAGCCGTTCCAAAGTGTTGCGCCACAGCCCAACGACCTGCTCGGTCTGCGGATCCTCGCGATCGTCG
>JAUNUZ010000497.1 GCA_030537915.1 Micrococcales bacterium | reverse complement strand
ACCTTGACCTCGAAGCCCTTCTCCTTGGCCTGCTCCTCGGTGTAGCCGAACGAGGCGATCTGCGGTTGGCAGTACGTGGCTCTTGGAATCATGTCGTAGTTGATGGGGTGGGTCTCGGCGCCAGCAATCGTCTCCGCCGCCACCACACCCTGTGCCTCGGCCGTGTGGGCGAGCATGAGTTTCCCGGTGACGTCCCCGATGGCGTAGACGTTGTCGACATTGGTGCGCATGTGGTCGTCGATGGCGATGGCACCCCGCTCCGTGGTCTCGACGCCCATGTTCTCGAGTCCGTATCCGGTGAGG
Source organism: Micrococcales bacterium (assembly GCA_030537915.1). Lineage (GTDB taxonomy): Bacteria > Actinomycetota > Actinomycetes > Actinomycetales > Dermatophilaceae > Kineosphaera. Next base: position 1,458 of record JAUNUZ010000497.1, on the reverse strand, counting down.
CGGGGGGCGAACCCGATCGCGGAGAGGAATCGATCAGCTTCCAGCACGGTGGAGTCCCCGCCCTTGGCTGGGCTGACGGTCACCTTGACGCCGGAGCCCGTGTCCTCGATGGTCTCCACCTTCGTGGAGGTCATCACCTTGACACCCATCTTCTTGTACACCTTCGCGAGTTCCGCCGAGATCTCCTTGTCCTCCGTCGGGACCATGCGATCCAGGAATTCCACGATCGTGACATCGACGCCGTAGTTGCGCATGACGAAGGCGAACTCGGTGCCGATGGCCCCGGAGCCGCCGATGATGATGGATCCGGGAAGGCTGTCCTCCAGGATCTGCTCCTCGTAGGTGACGACATTCTCGGAGACCTTGGTACCCGGCAGCATGCGCGTGGTGGCACCCGCGGAAATGATGGCGTTGGTGAACGTCACCTTCTTCGTGGCGCCGTCGTCACCCTCGACCTCGATGGTGTTGGCGTCGACGAAGGTTCCCCAGCCGTCGATCTCCTTGATCTTGTTCTTCTTCATGAGGAAGTGGATGCCCTTGATCATCCGCTCCGACACCGAGCGGCTGCGCTTGTAGGCCTTGCCGTAGTCGAACGTCACCTCACCGCTGATGCCGAACGTGTCGGCCTGGTCGTTGAAGATCTGGGCGACCTCTGCGTTGCGCAGCAGGGACTTGGTGGGAATGCAGCCGACATTGAGACAGACACCCCCCCAGTACTTCTTCTCGATGATGGCGGTCTTCAGGCCGAGCTGGGCGGCGCGGATGGCCGCCACGTAACCGCCGGGCCCGGCACCGAGTACAAGGACGTCAAAGTCGTGGGTCATGCCCAACACCATAGACCTGCCACCGACCTCTGGGCAGTCGGGTCGCGCACCTTGCGGTGTAATCTCACAAATGAGATATGTTGGTCCGATGAGCACCACGAGTCAGACAATCGGCACCATGATCCGGGAAGAGCGCTTGGGCCGGGGGTGGTCGCAGCAGCGGCTCGCCGACGAACTCGGAACAGCGCAGAGCGCTGTCCACCGGATCGAGAACGGCCAGCAGAACCTGTCGCTGAGCATGATCGACCGTCTCGCCGATGCGTTGGACATGCCGCTGATCCACACCGCAACCGAGGGCAAGCTCAACTTCCAGATCACCGGCCCCACGAAGCTTTCCGGCGACATCGTCGTGCGCTCCTCCAAGAATGCCGCCGTCGCGCTGTTGTGCGCCAGCCTCCTGAACCGCGGCACGACGGTGCTGCGCGGCATCGCCCGCATCGAGGAGGTGGACCGCATCTGCGAGGTGCTGACCTCCATCGGCGTGACGATGAAATGGATCGGCGACGGCAAGGACCTGGAGATCCGCCGTCCCGAAACCCTGACCCCGGCGACCATCAACCAGCGCGCTGCACGACGAACGCGCAGCATCCTGATGTTCCTGGGCCCGTTGATGCACGACTTCGACACCTTCGAA
>JAUNUZ010000496.1 GCA_030537915.1 Micrococcales bacterium | reverse complement strand
AGTGGCCTGGGCACGCCGATCACCGCTCATGGCGCCTGCGGCCAGGATCCGGTACATCGTTCGCTGCGAGCAGTAGTAGCGCCCGGCATCGAGCTCACGCGCCCACACCTGCGCGACCGCCATGTCGGCATACTCCGCGGAGTTGAGCACCGCCAGCACCTGCTCGCGCTCGGCCGGGGTCAGCTCGCCGGGATGCTGCGCCTTGGGCCACGGCCCGTGCACCCGTGGCACCGGATGCGCGGCCCGGTGATGGGTGGCCCGCGACCTGCCCACCAGCCCACACGCCCTACCCACAGGCACATAGGCGGACAGCTCCTGGACGGTGGCGTGCTGCCAGGCGTGGTAGTCGGACCGGCTCATCTGGCGTTCTTCGATGACAGAGCTTCCAAGAACGCGACACCTTTTCCCAGCACCTCCAGCGCGGCATCACGATCAGCGATGACCTCGTCCTTCTTCGCCGACTCGGCCTCGAGCTGGGTGACCTGCTTCTCCAGCGCCGCGACCCGGGCCTGCGCGGGACTCCTCGCCGGCCTGCCCCGCTTCGGCGGCGAATCCAGCGTCCCGGCCACGATCGCAGCCCGCCACTCCTTGACATGAGAATCGTACAAACGCTCCCGCCGCAGCACGGCTCCCTTCAACCCCATCGGGGCCGCGTCATACTCGGCAACAATCCGACGCTTGTACTCGGTAGTGAACGTCCGCCGCGCCGCACGCCCGGCTCGCGGACCCGTCTCCGGGACTGCCGGCGTCGCCACCACGTCCACCACGGGCGCTACAGTCTGGCTGGTTTCCATGATCAGTTCTCCTGTCCCCGCCCAGCCTCATTCCTCATCGACCGGGTGTCTCACACAAGTCTGACGGATAGGGCGTGGCCATGTCCGAATGAACCTTCGCCATGGAAGCCAACCGGTCAGCCAGGATCGACGCAGGCGCCTCGACGTCGAAGATCTTGTCGGGACCACCGGCGGCACACATCACCCGGCCCGGTGCCGGGTAGGCGCCGAAGAACCAGCCCGGACCCCAGCACTCACGCACCACGGAGGGATCGAACCGGCCGAGCTGAGCCCACCACGTCCACAGCGTCCAGCCCGACTCGAAGCCCGTGGCCGGGCCGAACACCAGGCTGCGCGTTGCCGACGACATCCCGTCACAGGCGACCACGACGTCGAAGCTCTCGTTGGTGCCGCCGGAGAACCTCACCTGCACGGAATTGGCGTCTTGCTCGAGCGCCTCGATGCAGACGTGACGGCGCAGATCGGTTCGCTGAAGGCAGTCGGTCAGGACGTCGATCAGATCACCCCGGGCCACCATCAGCATGGGACCGACGGCGTCGGTGAGCACGGACATGTTCACCGACTGCAACACCCGCCCTGACAAGTTCGTGGCCACATACCGCGCGGCTGGCACCGACCGCTCGACCAGCCTCGGGTATGCGCCCAGACCATGAAGCACCGAGCTGCCCAAGGGGTACAGCCCCAGCGCGTAGCCGTCCTCGATCGAGGAGGCGCGCTCTACGATTACCGGGACCCGTCCTTGCTGCTCCAGCAGCGCAGCGAGCGTCAACCCAGCCACGCCCGCACCAACGATCAGAACCCTCACCCGTCAAGCCTACGATCAGGACCTCTCACCGGGCCTGGCTGACTTCCCGGCAGCCCACGCCCGCTCCGATCAGGGATTCTCAAACGAGACGCTGGTTCAGCCATCTGAGGACTGGACTGCCACGGTGATCTCGGACAGTGGGCCCTCTTAAGGTGGGGGTTCT
>JAUNUZ010000495.1:491-1766 GCA_030537915.1 Micrococcales bacterium | reverse complement strand
GGTTAAGCTATGAGCGTTGAGATACAGCAGTCGGAGCTACGCAACGAGAACGCGGCCGTCATGCGTCGAGTAGCGGCTGGTGAGTCCTTCATCGTCACGGTCAACGGTCGTCCGGTCGCCGACGTCGTGCCACACCGACGAGAGTCCTCCCGGCGCCGATTCGTGCCGGTCGCCGATCTGATCGAGGCGTTCAGCGACCCCGCACCCCCGAACCCGGCAAGGTGGCGGGCGGACCTCGCGGCGGCAAACGACTCTTTCGGTCCCGACGACATGCGTGATCCGTTTGGACGAGACGGGATTTGAGCCCCCAACCCCCGCGTCGCGGCCTCCTGGACACCTCGGTGGTCATCGACTTTCCTGCCCGACAGGTGGCCAAGGCAGTTGACGAGGTTGCCCTGTCAGCCGTCAGTGTCGGCGAGTTGCAATACGGCGTCACTCTAGCCACGGATGCGCTCACCCAACTACGGCGACGCCAGCGCGTCCAGGCCGTGTTGGAGCAGTTCGACGTTCTTCCGTTCGACGTCGACACTGCGGAATACTACGGCGCCCTGGCAGCCCTGGTGCGCGCGTCGGGACGCAACCCTCGGCCGCGCCGGATGGATTTGCGGATCGCCGCCACCGCGGTGCGACACGGGCTGACATTGCTCACGAGGAACGCGAAGGACTTCGTCGGCCTGGAATCCGCATTGATCGTCATTGACCTGACGGACACACGTTAGATATAGATATACGTTAATATAGCTCACTGTTGATGTATAGCTTCCACCCGACGGAAGGCCAGTCATGATCCAACCCGTAGAAGGTATCCGCGAGATCGTCCGATCACGCTACGCCGAGGCCGCCTCCCAGACGGCCCTGCACTTCTCCTGCTGCGACGGCACGGCGGGCGAGGATGAGCGCGACGCCGACGGCAACATCGTCTTCGGGTCGGAACTCTACGGCTCCGCTGCGGCGGAGTTGAGCGGTTCGCTCGGCTGCGGGGTGCCCACCGAGGTGGCCGATCTCCACCCCGGCGAGACCGTTCTCGATCTCGGCTCCGGTGCTGGCGGCGACGTCCTTCTCGCTGCCAGGCGGGTGGGCGAGGAAGGCCGGGTCATCGGGTTGGACATGACCGCCGAGATGCTCGATCTCGCGCGCTCCAAGGCGGAAGCGGCCGGCGTCACCAACGTCGAATTCGTCCAGGGTTATCTGGAGGCCATCCCCCTACCCGACGATTCGATCGACATCGCCCTCTCGAACTGCGTGCTCAACCTGGCCGCCGACAAGGACCTCGTG
>JAUNUZ010000495.1:0-481 GCA_030537915.1 Micrococcales bacterium | reverse complement strand
GGTCGCACGAGTCCTGCGGCCCGGCGGGCGGCTCGCGTTCTCAGACGTCATCGCCGACGAGGATATGGATCCGGCCACGAAAGAGGACATGGCCGCTTGGACGGGGTGCATCGCGGGCGCCCTCACGACGGCCGAACTCGTGGGCGCGCTGGAGCGAGCCGGATTCTGCGAGGTGGAGGTTCGCCCCACCCATCGCGTTCACGAGGCTGCTCAAGCCGCCATCATCCGCGCTCACCGCTAGGGACGGGCAAAGCCCAACCGGCAGCCCTTGGGGCTCTAGGCTGATCTGATGAACTCCCCCGACGGCTTCATTCGCGTTCACGGTGCCCGCCTGCACAACCTGCAGAACGTGGACGTCGAGGTGCCGCGAGATTGCTTGGTGGCCTTCACGGGCATCTCCGGTTCGGGCAAGTCCTCGTTGGCCTTCGGCACGATCCACGGGGAGGCGCAGCGCCGATATTTCGATTCGGTGGCGCCGTTC
>JAUNUZ010000027.1 GCA_030537915.1 Micrococcales bacterium | reverse complement strand
GGCCTTCTGGACTCTGCCGACGATGTCGCCTTCCTCGACCTGTTCAGCCTCCGGAGGGCAGTCGAGAGCCTCCCCGAGAGCAGCGCAGACACTCTCGGTAGCCAGGGCAACGACGCACGGGGCGTCGTAACCGCCAACCGACTGGTCTACCAGAGAGAGCTGCGCCGGCGGCACATCCCCCGGCTCCTGCTCTCAGACGGCACCGAGGTCGAGGCGCTCGCCCCGGCTGCCCACGCCGAGCCGGGGGTTCTCGTCGGCACCCCGGCCTCGGCCGGAGTCGTCACCGGCATCGCGCGGGTCGTCAGCGATCCCGTGGGTGCCCACCTATCGCCAGGCGAGATCCTCGTCGCACCGTCGACCGACCCAGGGTGGACACCGCTCTTCCTGACCGCCGGGGGTCTGGTCATGGAGATGGGCGGGTCGAACAGCCACGGCGCGGTCGTCGCCCGCGAATACGGCATCCCCGCCGTTGTCGGCGTGGCGTCCGCCGCCGCGATGATCCGCAGCGGTCAGCAAGTCACCGTCGACGGTGCGGCCGGCACCGTACGCGTCCGTGAAGAGCCGGGCAGACGAGCGAAAGGGTGATCACCGGGCGACCGGATCGGCTAACGCGCGACTGAGCGGACGTCAGCGGCGCGGCGTCATCGGCGATGGGTGCCAGAAAGCGCCCGCCAGACCCACGCCGAGGGCACGGAGCGACCGGTGGCGACGTATTCGACCGCGGAATCGGAATAGAGCGTCCCGGACAGGATGTCCAAGCCGGGCTCCCGCCCCGCCAAAAGGAGAAGGTCACCCGGTTGCAGGCGCTCCTGAAGGTCCGGCGCGTAGAGCGTGTGCTCCTCCCGGATGAGCACCAGCGCCGCGACCGGCGTCAGGCTGTCGCGATCGTCGGGATCGCGCAGCAGGTCGCCGAGCCTCAGCTCGTCATGGCCTAGCCAGCGCACCACCGCGGGTGCCCCGACTCGGTCCAGCGTGACCAGTTGCGTGCTCGGAGTTGCGGATCCGCACCGACGCCGCAGCACCTGCAGCATCGCGGCCGACCACTCCTCACCCTGCTCCCCCGCCTGCTCGATGAAGCCCCACAGATAGGGGGCGACGACCCGCGCCAGCGTCTCGCGCGCGACGAGCTGGGTGGGGACGAAGACCGAGTCGGGATCGAAAGCGTCGAGCAACGAGTCGTTACGAGACATGCTCTGCCGGACGGACAAGAAGATGTCGGGTCGCTCGCGCCGGGCGTGCGCCGCGAGCGAGAGACTGGTCGCGTCACTCGACGCGCCGGCGACGAATCCCACCGCCGCGCAGACATCGGGATACCCGTCGGCGGCCTTCGTCAGCGTGACATCCAGCCCGGCATCCTCCAGGTCGGCGCTGACCTCGGTCGCGAAACGGTCGTCGCCGGTGACGACCCAACGCCCGTCCGTCAGGCCCTCGCGTCGGGCCGGTAGTCGGGTCCCGCGCGGGTTCATCAGCCAGCTGACGAGTTGATAGGTGATAGGCCGCTGCAGCGACAAAACGAGGTAGCTGCCGTACCGATCGAAGGGATTGATGACCGCATCGGGCTCGAAGTCGAGCATCCGCGCCGCGATCTCGCGGTCGTCGCACCTGGCGATGACCGTGACCTGGGGTCGCAGCAGGTGGACCGCCATGACGATCGCGAGGTTGGTCTCGTTGTCGTCGGTGAGCGCCAGGACACCCTCGCATTTGGGGTGCCCCAACCCGGCCAGGCCGAGGAGCCTGGGGTTCGCTGCGTCGCCGTCGAGACCGGGGGAGTCGACGAGCAGCTGCTCGTTGGAGAGCGCATCGATACGACGGTCGTCCTCGTCGAGAACGACGAACCTTCGCCCGAGCTCATCGAGCGCCTTGGCCACGCGCCGGCCGGTGTGGCCGTAGCCGGCGACGATGAAGAAGGGCTCGTCGATGCGGGCCACGGCGCGCCGGAAGCGCTGCACGGCGACCGCTTCACGGAACGAGTGATCCTGGAGCAGGCTGAAGAGTGCCGAGATCGCGTAGGCCCAGCCGATGACCGAGGCGTAGATCGCGAACGCGACCCACATCCGCTGGGCCACGCTGAAGGTGTAGGGCGTCTCGCCGAAGCCGATCGTCGTCGCCGTGTAGGAGATGACGTAAAACGAGTCGAACACCGTCATCTGGTAGGGCTTGCCCTGGTCGTCGGTCCCGGGGATGAGGCTCAACCCGAGGATCGAGATCGAGAAGGTGACGATCATGACGATGAGCGGGCCGCGCATTCGCCGGAAGGCGAGGAAGATGGCGTCTGTGGTCGGCCCGTTCGTCGGCACCTTGACGGCCACCCGCCGCAGCGAATTGCGCCGAGCCCCCGCCGAGCGGAGGGTCATGAGGGTCAGCAGCGGATTGGCCATAGGTGTGTCTGGATCGCCTACTCAGCGGCGCCGGTAGGAGACCGTCTCGATGACGAGCAGGACGACGGAGACGATGTTGGCGAAGAGCGCTCCGCCCGAGAGCGACACCACGCTGGCCATGTGCGAGGGCGTGAAGCCGCTCGCGGAGACCTGGTCCGTCCACACCCACATGACGACGGCCGCGATGAGCTGGATGTCTGCCACGAGACTCGTCGCGAGATGAACCGCACCGATCTGCGTGCGGTCACCGAACTTGAGCACGGTGGCGATGAGCGAGACGACGACCGCGGCGTAGAGCTCGTAGACGTTGTGAACGCTGGGGTCGCTGAGGTCTCCGGTGAAGAAGCCGAAGTTCGACGTCGCCGCGAGCAGCACGAAGAACCCGAAGACGACCTTTTCGAGGTTCACCTTGTCGAGGATAGCCACGAGGAGTGCACACGCGCGGTTACCGCCGGCGCGATCGAGGTTGTCGGTGATGCGGCGTAGCGTGACGCACGTGAGCGACGACGCAGGCACCACCCCCGCCCCGGCATCCGACTCGACATCCGTCTCCGATTCGTCACTCGGATCGCATTCGACACCTGCGCCTCCCGCGACCCGCACCCCGGCACCGACCGCGCGGACCGTGGGCGAGCTGCGCGTCTCCGGCCACCAGGCCCGCGGCCTGCGCGCAGAGATTCGCGAGAACCTTCTGCACGCGCTTCGCGACGGCCGGGACCCGTGGCCGGGTCTGCACGGCTTCACCGACACCGTCCTGCCCCAGCTGGAGCGAGCGCTGATCGCCGGCCACGACGTCGTCCTCCTGGGCGAGCGCGGCCAGGGCAAGACCCGGCTGCTGCGCACCCTGCTCGGGCTGCTCGACGAGTGGACCCCGGTCATCGAAGGCGCCGAGCTGGGCGAGCACCCTTACGAGCCGATCACGCACGCCTCCCAACGCCGCGCCGCCGAGCTCGGTGATGAATTGCCGATCAGCTGGCGGCACCGCGACGAGCGCTACGCGGAGAAGCTGGCGACCCCTGACACCTCGGTCGCCGACCTCATCGGCGACGTCGACCCCATCAAGGTGGCCGAAGGGCGGCGACTCAGTGACGTCGAAACCATCCACTTCGGTCTCATCCCCCGTTCCCACCGCGGCATCGTCGCGATCAACGAGCTGCCCGACCTGGCCGAGCGCATCCAGGTCGCGATGCTCAACGTCATGGAGGAGCGGGACATCCAGATCCGCGGTTACGTGCTGCGCCTTCCGCTGGATGTCCTCATCGTCGCCAGCGCCAATCCGGAGGACTACACGAACCGCGGGCGGATCATCACCCCGCTGAAGGACCGCTTCGGCGCCCAGATCCGCACCCACTACCCCGTCGAGCTCGGTGACGAGGTCGCAGTCATCGCCCAGGAGGCGCACCTCGTCGCGACGGTGCCGCCCACGCTCGTGGAGATCCTCGCGCGCTTCACCCGCGAGCTGCGCGGGTCCGCGGCCGTGGACCAGCGCTCCGGGGTGTCCGCGCGCCTGTCCATCGCCGGCGCCGAGACCGTGGCCGCGGCAGCCCTTCGCCGGGCGACCACGCAGCACGAGGATGAGGCAGTCGCGCGAGTCATCGACCTTGCCGCGGCGCTGGAGGTGTCGCGCGGCAAGGTCGAGTTCGAGTCGGGTGAGGAGGGCCGCGAGGATGAGATCCTCGGCTACCTCCTGCGGATGGCCACGGCCGCGACCGCCCGCGAGCACCTGCACGGCATCGACCTGGACTCGCTCGTGGCGGCCGTCGAGGCGGGTGCTCTTATCACCACCGGCGAGCACGTCACCGCGAAGGAGTTCCTAGCGGGCCTCCCGTCGCTGCCGGACTCGGCTTATGCGGAGGTGTGCGCTCGACTCGGCGCGAACACCGACGGTGAGCGGGCCGCGGCGATCGAGTTGGCCCTCGAGGGCCTCTACCTGGCCCGACGGATCAGCAAGGACTCCGACGGCGACGAGACGGTCTACGGCTGATGCCCCGTTCAGCGCACGATGCTCGCTACGGGCCGTATGCGGGCGGCCCGGATCCCCTCGCGCCGCCGGTCGATCTCGGGCCGGCGCTTGCCGCCATCGGGCAGGACGTCATGGCCGGCACCTCGCCGCAGCGGGCGATGCGCGAGTTCCTGCGGCGCGGTGGCCACGACCAGCGCGGCCTGGATGACCTGGGGCGTCAGGTCGCGGCGAGGCGCCGGGAGCTGCTGCGCAAGCACCGCCTCGACGGGACGCTCGGGCAGGTCCGCGAGCTGCTCGACCGCGCGGTCGTCGCCGAGCGCAAGCAGCTCGCCCGCGACCTCGACGACGATGCGCGCTTCGCGGAGATGCGGATCGAGGGCCTGCCCGGCTCGACGGCGGCTGCGGTGCGCGAGCTGTCCGACTACCCGTGGCGCAGCTCGCAGGCCCGCGAGGCCTACGAGCAGATCAAGGACCTGCTCGGCCGAGAGGTGCTAGACCAGCGGTTCGCGGGCATGAAACAGGCGCTGCAGGGTGCCTCGGCCGCCGACCGTGCGGCCGTGCAGGACATGCTGGGCGACCTCAACGCACTGCTCGAGGCCCACCGATCGGGGCAGAACACCGATAAGCAGTTCGAGGAGTTCATGGCCGCGCACGGCGACTTCTTTCCCGAGAAGCCGACGAGCGTCGAGGAGCTCATCGACGCCCTCGCGCAGCGGGCGGCGGCGGCCTCCCGCTTCCGGAACTCACTGACGCCCGCGCAACGCGAGGAGCTCGATCAGCTGACCCAGCAGGCCTTCGGCTCGCCGGAACTCATGGGCGCCCTCGCGCAGATGGATGAGAACCTGCGGGCCCTGCGCCCCGGCGAGCAGTGGGGTGGTGCCGAGCAATTCAACGGCGAGGAGGGTCTGGGGCTCGGCGACGGCACCGGCGCCCTGCAAGACATCGCCGACCTCGACGCGCTGTCCGAGCAGCTCGCCCAGAGCCATCCCGGTGCCGGGCTCGACGACGTCGATCTGGATGCCCTGGCCCGCCAGCTGGGCGGCCAGGCCGCGGCCGATGCCCGGACGCTGGTCGAGTTGGAACGGGCCCTGCGGTCGACGGGCCTGCTGACGCGGGCGCCCGACGGGTCGCTGCGGCTGTCGCCCAAGGCGATGCGGCAACTCGGCCGGACCCTGCTGCGCGACGCAACCGATCGGTTGTCGGCGCGGATCGGATCGCGGGACGCCCGGAGGGCCGGGGCCGCGGGGGACTTCTCGGGCGAGACCCGAGCCTGGGAGTTTGGCGACACCGAGCCGTGGGATGTCACCGCGACCATCACCAACGCCGTGCTGCGCGAGGCAGCCGATCGAGGCGGCGTCGTCGATGAGGCGACCGTCGAAGCCTCCGGGATCCGTGGGACCTGGGCGCCCACCGAGCAGCTCGACTCACGAGTCACGTCGGTGCGGATGACCGTGCAGGACGTCGAGGTCGCGCAGACCGAGGCGCGCACGCGGGCCGCCGTCGCACTGCTGGTCGACACGTCCTTCTCCATGGTCATCGAGGACCGCTGGGTGCCGATGAAACGCACGGCCCTCGCGCTGCACCACCTCGTCTCTACGCGTTTCCGCGGCGACGACCTACAGCTCATCGCCTTTGGTCTGCACGCGCAGGTCATGGGTATCGACGAACTGACCGCGCTTGACGGCGCGTGGGCGCAGGGCACGAACCTGCACCACGCTCTCTTGCTGGCGAACCGGCACTTCCGGCGGCATCCCCACACCCAGCCCGTGCTCCTCGTCGTCACCGACGGCGAACCGACCGCGCACCTGCAGCCCGGCGGTGAGGCGCTCTTTGACTACCCGCCGACCGACCTCACGCTGGGGCTCACGGTTCGCGAGCTCGATGCCGCAGCTCGCCTCGGCGCCCGCACGACGTTCTTCCGGCTCGGGGACGACCCCGGCCTGGCGCGCTTCGTGGAAGCGATAGCGCGCCGCGTCGACGGCCGGGTGGTCGCCCCCGACCTCGACGACCTCGGCGCGGCCGTCGTCGGCTCCTACCTGTCGGCTCGACGCGAGACTCACTACGACTGATCGGTCCTCCCGCACACCGACGCAGAACCCAAGATCGTCGTGGCCCATGGGCCGCCGCGGGTGCTGCTGGACCCCCGGTGAACAACGAGCTCCCTAGGGGCTGGCCCGCAGCGGACCGTCACGACCGCCAGGGCAGGATGGGCGCATGGAGAGCTTCGCTGCGGTGGTGGCCAGCGGGCAACCCATCCTGCTCGACGGCGGATTGGCCACCCAGCTCGAGGCCCGCGGGCATTGTCTGGGCGACGCGTTGTGGTCGGCGCGGCTCTTGCTCGAGGAGCCCCAGGAGGTGCGCGCGGCACACGAAGATTTCTTCGCCGCGGGCGCCGAGGTGGCGATCTCCGCGTCCTATCAGGTCAGCGAGCTCGGCTTCGCGGCTGCCGGCCGGGATAGGGGTGCGGTCCAAATAGCGCTTCGGCGCAGCATCGCCGTGGCCCGCGAGGCGGCCGACTCGGCAGTGACGGGGGAAGGCGCAACAACCGCCGGATCGCATCATCGCTGGGTGGCAGCCTCGGTCGGCCCCTACGGCGCCGCACTCGCGGACGGCTCGGAGTACCGCGGCAACTATGGACTCACGGTGCGGGAGCTGCGGGCTTGGCACCGCCCGCGGCTGGAGACCCTCGCCGAGGCTGGCGCCGACGTCCTGGCCCTGGAGACCATCCCCCGCCTGGCTGAGGTCGAGGCCCTGCTCGCCGAGGTGGAGCGCCTCCGCGTCCCGGCCTGGTTGTCACTGACGGTCGCCGCCCCCAAGGAGGGGTCCGCAGCTGGGAGCGAGGCCGGCGCGGGCTCGTTACCGACGACGCGCCTGGGCGAACCGTTGAGCCAGGCCTACGCGATGGCCGATGACGTGGCGTCCGTCGTCGCGGTCGGTGCGAACTGCTTCGATCCAGACCTGGTCGGCGGGGTCGCCACGGCCGCTCGACCCTTCGGCAAGCCGATTCTGGCCTATCCGAACAGCGGGGAACTCTGGGACGCCTCGACCCGCCGCTGGTTCGGCGGACGCAGGATTTCCGGCGTTGCCGCCCGTGCGTGGGTCGAGGCCGGGGTGCAGCTCATCGGGGGCTGTTGCCGCGTCGGCCCCAGTATCATCGCCTCCATGCGGCAGGCGATCTGAATGCGGTCGAGCAATGCCCACTGCGGCGCCAAGCTGGCCCAGAATTCCAACTACGTTGCTGGGCGCGGCCTCCGGTCCCGTCCCGCAGCCGCCCGTCGGCAGAGGGGCGGAGGTCCCCGGGGTCATCAGCCGTAGCTGGCCGACGGCTGCGCAATCCACCGGGCGGTCGCGTCTATGGCCTCGCCAGGGCGCGCTTCACCGCCGCCGCGACGCGGCCCCCGTCGGCCCTGCCCGCCACCGCGGCCTGGGCCGCCTTCATGACCTGACCCATCTGCTGCATCCCGCTCGCGCCGGTCTCTAGGACAGCGTCCGCGGCGATAGCGTCGATTTCGTCGTCGTTGAGCTGGGCTGGGAGGTAGGTCGCCAGGACGACCAGCTCGGCCTCCTCGCGCTCGGCGAGCTCCGGCCTCCCGGCGTCGGTGAAGGCGCTCGCCGACTCCTTGCGCTTCTTGGCTTCCTTGGCGAGCACCTGCAGAACCTCGTCGTCGGTCAGCCTCTTGACCTGCGTGCCTGCCACTTCGGCCGTCGTGATCGCGGTCAGCACCATGCGCAGCGTGCCGGCGCGCACCTTGTCCCGCGCGCGCATCGCGGTGTGCAGGTCGTGCTGAATCGTGCTCTTGAGGCTCATGGGCTCCATCCTCACACTCCCCCTTGACTCGGATTCGCGCCCGCGGCGGAGCTGACGAAGCGCGCGGTGAGCTCGGCCCTCACCGCTCTTCGTCGTAGACCTCGCCGATCTGGCGGCGCGCGTCGTCCATGACCGCCATGGTCTGGATCGACTCCTGCAGCGGCCGAATGGCGCTGACAAGCTCCCCGGCGATGATCCGTCGCGCCATATCCACCGCCTGGAAGTGCAATCCGCCGGTGTGCGCGAGCAGTGGCTCGGTGAAATGCAGAGCGCGTCCGGTGTGATCGGAGACCGTGAAGTTGCCGGGCATGTAGAAGTCGGGCTCGAAGGTGATCATGCCCTCCGAGCCGCAGATAGCGGCTGTCGTCGGGGTGCGGCTCAGCACGCTGGAGTGCAGCAATGACTGCGCGCCCTGGTCGTGCCCAAGCATGATCGCCGTCTGTCCGGTCACCTGGCTCGATGCCCACGTCGAGCGCGCGATGACTTCGCTCGGTGCACCGAGGACCCAGTTGGCCAAGGATGCCGGGTACGTCATGAGGTCGAGCATCGGTCCACCGGCCAGGTCCCGCCGCAGGATGCGGTGGTCGGGCTCGAAGTACTGTCCGTGGTCGGCCAGGACCGTGTGGATCTGCCCCAGCGCACCGTCGGCGAGCAGCTGGCGGACGACGTCGAATTTGGGCAGGAAGAACGTCCACAGCGCCTCCATCGCCATGACACCACGCTCGTGGGCCGCGCGCTGGATGTCTCGAGCCTGGTCGGCGTTGAGCGCGATCGGCTTCTCGATGAGCACATGCTTGCCCGCTGCGATCGCCCGCAGGGCGTCGGGATGGTGGTGGTTGTGCGGGGTGGCGACGTAGATGACGTCGACCTCGCCGTCGGCCACGAGGGCGTCGTAGCTGGGGTGCGCCCGACCGATCCCGAACTGCGCTGCGAAACGGTGCGCCGACTCCTGCGAACGCGAGCCGACGGCCACCACCCGTTGCGCGGTGTGCGCCTGCAGCGCCGTGGTGAACTGCCGCGCGATCCACCCGGTACCCAGGATGCCCCAGCGCAGCGACGGCGCCTGTTGGGGATCCGGGGTCCGAGGCGTGGGAAGTGTGCTCGGGAGAACCATGTCGTCGTCCTGTCTGCTCAGCTGCGGGTTCGTTGCGTCGGTGCTGCACGATCGCCGGCTCCTGGACGCCTCGCGACTCAGACGCTCGTGTAGCCGCCGTCGATAAGGATCGTCTGCCCCACGACGTAGCGGGAGTGATCGCCGAGCAGGTAGGCGATGAGCTCGCCTAACTCCTCGGGCTGACCCATCCGCCCCATCGGAGTCCGGGAGTTCCAGAAGGCCGCCATGTCCGGCTGCTCCTCTGCCACGGTCTTGGTCATGTCCGAGGCGAAGTAGCCCGGACCGATGGCGTTGACGCGGACGCCCTGGTCGATCCACTCGATGGCGAGGCTCTTGGTGAGCATCGACACCCCGGCCTTGCTCGCGTTGTAGGCAGCCTGCTGCTGCGGCACGTTGACGATGAAGCCCGACATCGAGGAGACGTTGACGATCGCGGCCTCTACGCCGGCCGCGATGGCCGCCCTGGCGAAGTCGCGACACATGAGGAAGGTGCCCGTGAGATTGACGTCGATGAGCCAGCGCCACTGCTGCGCGGTCACGTCGAGCGCCGGCTCCACCATCGCCACCCCGGCGGCGTTGACGAGCAGCCGCGCCGTGCCGAGCTCGTCGGCCACGCGGGTGAAGGCGGCCGCGACGCTTGCCTCATCCGTGACATCGGTCGGGATGCCGATGACCCGGCGCCCCGAATCCTGCGCGAGCGTCTGCGCCGCATCGGTGACCGATTGGAGCCGGTCAGCGAGCGCGATGTCCGCGCCGTGGCTCGCCAGCGACTGCGCCATCGCATAGCCGAGGCCGCGGGCACCCCCGGTCACCATCGCGACACGTCCATCGAACTGTCCTGGCATCTGGGTCTCCTCGTGAGATCTGCAAATGAAGCGGGCAAACCGGATGCGCGGGCAAGCTCAGTGCAGCGCGATGGTCTCGACGGCGCGCAGCTTGCCGCGGATGAAGTCGTTGGCGTGACGCCCGAGATCGTCGGAGTCGTCCCACAGGTTGCGCCACACCGCCAGACTCACGGACAGGATGTCGTCGACGACCGCGGTCGAGAAGGACTCGAACGCGATCGGCCCGTCGTAATCGACCATTGCCAGGGCGCGGAAGAACGAACCGAAGTCGACGGTCCCCGAGCCGAGGTAACCGCGGTGGCTCTCCCCGATGTGAACGTAGCCGAGCCGGTCGGCGGCGGCGAGGACCGGAGCGATCATGCCGCTCTCCTCGATGTTCATGTGGTAGCTGTCCAGGTGCACCTTGATCGAGTCGTCGCCGACCTCGTCGAGGTATTCCAGCGCGCCTTTGCAGGTATTGAACATGTTGGATTCGTAGCGATTGACCACCTCGAGCGAGAGCTGCACGCCGGAGTCCGCCGCGCGGCGGGCGACCCGGCGCAGAACGTCCTGACTGTTGGCGCGACCCTGGGCGGTGGCGGGCCCGGGGTACTTCTTCAGCACCCCGTAGAGGACGCCGCACAGGTGGCGGCCGCCGAGCTCAGAGACGATCTCGACCGCCTTGTTGAGGGTCTGCTCCCCGGCCTTGACGATCTCGGGGTCCGCGCTGCCGATGTCCGTCGCGTCCGAGAGACCCATCGAGGCGGACACGTCGAGGTCGCTGTCGGCCAGGATCTCCTTGGCCGTCGCGACGTCGAACGCGTGCGGGCGCAGCAGCGGGATCTCGAGCAGGTCATAGCCCGCGTTGCGCGTCCGCTCGACGGCCCGGGTCAACCCCTCCCGCTCGAACGTGCCCGTCCACACCAGCGCGTGACACCCGATATCGCTCATTCCGCTCCTTATCTCGTTGTGACGACGTGCTTCGTTGTGACCACGCGCCTCGTCGTGCTGACGTCCATTGTTCTGATGACGCCTATTGTTGTGATGACATACTTCGTCGTGATGAGGTGCGGCCCGCGACCGGTCGGTCGAGCATCTGCCCGGAGTCTCCCAGGGCGCCGAAGTCTGCGGCAAGGCGCAACGTCGAGCCGACTCAAGCGCCCACCACAGCCGGCCGGGCGCCGGTGAGATCGGTGAGCTCGTCGTAGGTCGCCCAGAACATCGCGTGCTCCAACCCCGCGCCGGCCCAGAGCCGGCCGTACCCGGCCAGGTCGACGTCGATGACGGTCGGCAGGGGCGCCGGGTGGCCGATCGGCGCTACGCCGCCGACACGCTGGCCGGTCGCCGCGTAGACCAGCTCGGAGTCGGCCCGCCGCAGCCTGTCGACCCCGAAGAGCGCTCCGGCGGCCCGGACATCGACACGATGCGCGCCACTGGCGATCACGAGCACGGGGTCATCCCCGGCCCGGAAGATCAGGCTGTTGGCGATGGCTCCGACCGCGCATCGCAGCTGCTCGGCGGCCGCCGCCGCGGTCGGCACGGCGTTCGGCAGCACGCAGATCCGGCCCTGCAGCCCGCGCCCCCGAAGGACCCGCGCGACCGCTGTCAGGGGGGCGTCGGCATCACACATAGGCGCATCGTCCCATCATGCCCCGGCTCCGAAGACGACGTCCGGGATGACCCCGATGGCGCGGCGCGGTGGCCGAGACCTTCCCGCGCCTGTGCCGTCCAGCGCGCACTGTCACCGCCGCGCAGTGCTGGGCTCGGTGGGCCGCTGCTCGCCCCCGCGCGATGGAGGACTTCGCCGCAACCAATCCACGCTGCGCCGACCGTGAGCGGTACTGTTTCAGCTCAGCAATCGAGGAGGATGGCTTCGATGAGTGATGTGGTGACATTTGGGCTGCATATCGCTGACGTGCTCGGGCGATACGTCACGCAGATACCGCCCGGCCAAGGTCTTGAGCGAATTGAAGAAATTCGCATCACGGTTGCTGGGACCGCCGCAGCTACGGCCGTCGATCTGGCGAAAGTCGGGGTTGAAGTCGCCACGGTCGGGGCTCTCGGGCGGGACACATTGGGCGACTTTGTACGGCGAACCATGGATGACTTCGGGGTTGATACCCGTGCCTTGCTCTCCATCGACGAGGTCCAGACATCGGCGACAATCTTGCCCATCCGGCCCGATGGCAGCCGGCCCGCCTTGCATGTCCCGGGTGCAAACGCGCGCCTCACGGTGGACGCAGTCACCTCGGAGATCACTGACGGCATTCGCGTGTTCCATTGGGGAGGGGCCTGCCTGCTAAGCGCAGCTGACGGTGAGCCCGGGGCCAATCTGTTGTCGTCACTACAGTCGGCCGGCGTTGTGACGACCCTGGATTGCTTGCCCACCGGGACGCCCTCAGATCGAGAAGCACTATTTCCGCT
>JAUNUZ010000494.1 GCA_030537915.1 Micrococcales bacterium | reverse complement strand
TAGAGGTGGACCCGCAGCCGCGGGTCGCGCGCCAGCGCATGCGGCAGGCCGTCGTAGAGCCGACCGCTGTCGGTGTCCGCGCCCAGGATGTTGACCATGACCCTCCATCGGCTTCGAGGGGCGGGTGAGCCGAGCGGGAGGTCCATGACCGCACGCAGATGATTCTCGAACTGCGAGGTCACTGCCCCGTCCTGAGTCCAGTGGCCGGTGTTGTGCGGGCGCATGGCCAGCTCGTTGACCAGCACTCGACCGTCCTTGGTCTCGAAGAGCTCGACGGCGAGGATGCCCGTGACGCCGAGGGCACCGGCGACACGCAGGGCGATCTCCTGTGCCTGGCCGGCCAGCGCGGGTGCGAGGTCCGGCGCCGGCGCGACGACCTCGTAGCAGACGCCGTCGAGCTGGGTCGACGCCACGACCGGATAGGCAGCCGCCTGACCGCTGGGCGAGCGGACCGCCAGGGCGGACAGCTCTCGCCGGAACTCGACCAGCTCCTCGGCCAGCACCTCGACACCGGCAGCGGCGGCAGCGTCGAAAGCAGTGGTCGCGTCCTTACGGGCCCGGACCACCCACACGCCCTTGCCGTCGTAGCCACCGCGTGTCGTCTTCAGCACGCAGGGCAGACCGAACGCCTCGACCTCGTCGAGCGAGGTCACGACCGCGTTGCGCGGACACGGGATGCCCAGCTCTGCGAGGCGGCGTCGCATCACCGCCTTGTCCTGGGCGTGGACCAGGGCGTCGGGCCCGGGCCGTACGGCGAGGCCGTCCGCCTCGAGGGCATGCAGGTGCGCGGTCGGCACGTGCTCGTGGTCGAAGGTGACGACGCTGGCGCCCTCGGTCACTCGACGCAACGTCGCCAGGTCGGTGTAGTCGCCGACCACCTGGTCCGCGATCACCTGGGCGGCCGATACCCCTTCGGCCTCGGCCAGCAGCCGCAACGGCAGGCCCATCCCGATCGCGGGCTGGGCCATCATCCTGGCCAGCTGTCCGCCACCGATGACAGCGAGCGTAGGAGCACGGTGGGTTCCGGAAGGCACGGGCGGAGCCTAGCGAGGTCCGCCTCAGCGGCGGCGGACGGCGACCGGCTCGACCAGCCCGAACCCTCGCACCGGGCGGGCAGGCAGGCGCCGGCTCTCCCACTCCTCGGCCGGCAGCAGGTCGGCGGTGTTCTGGTCGACGATGAGCCGGTTGCGGCGCGCGACCTGCGTCAGCCGGGCTGCCATGTTGACCGGCGGGCCGAAGACGTCTCCGAGTCGCTGCACCACCGGGCCACTGGCCAGGCCGAGGCGGACGTCGGGCATCTTGGAGTCGCGTCCGATGACGTTGATGATCCCCTCCGCCACGGCCACTCCCTCAATGGCTCCGCCCATCACGAACAGCACCGAGTCGCCCAGGCTCTTGATGATCCGGCCGCCGTAGCGGGTGATCACGTCGTGGCAGCGGCCTTCGAACACCTCGACCAGGTCGCCGAGCTCGTCGCGATCCAGGGTGTTGGACAGGGCCGTGAAGGACACCAGGTCGGCGAAGCCGACCGTGACGTCGATGGTGTGCAGGTCCTCGTCGTTGGCGCCCATCGCCTCGATCCGGGCGACTGCCGCGGCCAGGTGACGTCTCCAGGCATAGACCAGGAGTCGCTCGAAGGGCGGGTTGACGTCATGGATGAGCCGCAGCGCCGAGCCGACGCGCGAGCCGGTGGCCTGACCGCTCGCCTCCAGCTGCTCGACCCGACTGACGAGGGTGGAGACCTCCCAGTCGGCGAGCCTGGCCATCGTCCGGCC
>JAUNUZ010000026.1 GCA_030537915.1 Micrococcales bacterium | reverse complement strand
GCAACGCCCTGCTGGTCTCGGCCGAATACATCCGGGTGAACACTCCCGTCACGCTCACCCCGCTGGAGATCGTCCAGCGCCTGCAGACGGGCGTCATGGCGCGGCTGCGCCAGGAGGTGCCGTGGCGCCCCGGGGCGTTGGAACTGCTCACGGCGCTGCGCGCGGCCGACGTGCCGTGCGCGCTCGTGACGATGTCGTGGCGACTCATGGTGGACGTCATCGTCGAGATGCTGCCCGAGGGTACTTTCGCTGCCGTCGTCACCGGCGATGAAGTGCAGCGGGGCAAGCCCGATCCCGACCCTTATGAGCGGGCCGCGGCCATGCTCGGGGTGGCGCCCGGCGACTGCGTCGCCATCGAGGACTCCGTGACAGGCTCCGACTCGGCGCACGCCTCGGGCGCCCGAACGATCGTGGTGCCGCACGTCGTCAGTGTCGAGGCGCGCCCCGGGTTGACAGTCCTACCCGGCCTTGTCGGTGTCACGCCGAGGGATCTGCTGCGGCTCACGGCCCGATGACGTCGCCCGGACCACCCAGTGATGCGGACATGCCGCAGCCCGTTGGCCTCATCGCCCAGCCGCCGGCGACGACGCGCCGGGCGGCGGTTCGCCGACGCCTGCCCGATGGCGCGCTCAGCGACATCGTCGGGCAGGTGCTCAGCGATGATGGTGAAGCTCTCGTCATTCTCCCGAACGACGCACCGGCCGTCCGGATCCTCGTGCGGGACATCGCGGCTCGTCGGGTCGTGCCGCGGCGCGCGGTCCGGCCATCCTCGTCGGCCCAGGCGCTCGAGCGCCTCGCGGCCCAGGGCTGGCCGGGGACCAGCGCGTCTCGCCTCGGGGGGTGGCTCGTTCGCACGGGTGACGGGTGGACCAGCGCTGCGAATTCGTGTCTCGTCGCGGGTGACCCGGGCTTGCCCGCGGACCAGGCGCTCGGGGTCGTTGCGGCGCACTACGTCCGGGTCGGGCTAACCCCTCGAGTGCAGTTGGCGCACGCGGTGGGCCGGCCGCCGGACGAGAAGGCCGCCGCGGTCGAGGACGCGGCTGCAGAGTCGGGCTGGCGACCCCACGGCCCCAGCCACGTGCTCGTCGCGGATCTGCGCCGGTTACCCGAGTCGCACGAGCAAGAGCGCGGCTGTGCGGGTCGCGACGGACCGGTCGACGTGGATTGGGCCGGCGACGTGACTCCCGACTGGGCCCGGATCGTCCGCGGAGGCGAGATCGCTACGGACGCCAGAGCCCGCGCGGTGCTCATGTCGGCGCCGGCCGACTACCTGCTCCTTCGTGACGGGTCGGGGGCGCCGGTGGCCGCGGGACGGCTCGTGCGCAACGCTGACTGGGTCGGGCTCAGTTGTGTCGACGTCGTGCCCCAGCGGCGACGCGCCGGGCTGGGTCGGGCGGCCAGTCGGCACCTGCTCGAGCGGGCCCGCCACGGTGGCGCGCGGTTCGCCTACCTGCAGGTCAAGGAGTCCAACCGGGCCGCCTTCGACCTCTACCGGTCCCTCGGCTTCGTGCCTCACCATCGCTTTCACTATCGAGCTCTCGAGGCGGTCGCGCGCTGAGCCGGCACGATGCCCGCGGAGTGGGCTGCCGCAGACCCACCCTGGGTCGTGCTGCGGGCTGCGCTGGCAATGCTGCCGCGTTGACTTGGGCCGCCCCGACTCAATCGACCGCGACCTCGGGACGGCCGGACTCCCGCGGATCGACTGCTCGTAGCGCGGCGCCCTCGGGCAGGGGCGGCGGCGTCCCTCCCCACGCCGGGCAGAGCGGGCGGTGCTGGCACCAGTCGCACAGCCGCGAGGGTCGTGGCCGGAAGTCTCCCGTCGTCGCGGCGTGCTCGATCGCCGTCCACAGCGCCTTGAGCTTGCGCTCGACGGCCAGCAGATCGCTCTCGGCCGGTTCGTAGGCTACGACCTCGCCATTGCCCAGGTAGACGAGCTGCAGTCGGGTCGGGACACGGTCGCGCAGCCGCCACAACACGAGCGCGTAGAACTTCATCTGGAAGAGCGCCCTGGCCTCGAAGAACTCCGAGGGAGCCCTGCCGGTCTTGTAGTCGACGATGCGCATCCGCCCGTCCGGGGCGACGTCGAGCCGGTCGATGTACCCTCGCAGCGTCAGCCCGTCGATCTCGGTCTCGACATAGAGCTCGCGCTCCGCGGGCTCCAGCCGCGTCGGGTCCTCGAGTGTGAACCACCGCTCGAGGAGTCGAAGTGCCTCATCGAACCACGTCTGGGTCTGGGCGGGGTCGCTGTCGCCCACCAGCTCCGCCAACTCGGGTCGATCGGCCACCATTCGCGTCCACTCGGTTGGCAGGAGGTCCCCGGCGGACGCCCGGGTGCGCTCCGGTGCCGGGAGGTCGAAGAGGCGTTCGAGCACTGCGTGCACGAGCGTGCCGCGCGCCATCGCCGGGGTCGCGGGCTCCGGCAGTTTGTCGACTACCCGGAACCGGTAGAGGAGCGGGCACTGCATGAAGTCCGACGCGCGGCTCGGAGACAGGGCTGGAACCATGTCGGCCACTCTAGGAAGGGCCACCGACAGGGTTGCCTCGCGAGTCCGCCCGCGGGCACGGCCCGAGCAAGGCGCGCGACCTTGTCGGACCCGTCACGTACCGTCGGTGCCATGTCGAGCAACACGCATCCCGCGGATGAGGTGCACCACCGGGACCCCGAGTCGGGCAGCGAGTCGCACGCGCCCGGTTGGCGGGTGGGCGCGCTGGGTGGAATCCCCGTCTTCATCGGCGGCGGCTGGCTCGTCATCGGGCTCGTCATGGTCGTGCTGTTCGGGCCGCAGGTGGCCCTCGCGCTGCCCGGGCTCGGGGTGCTCGCCTACGCCGTCGCGGCGGGATATGCCTTCCTGCTGCTCCTGAGCGTGCTCCTGCACGAGGCCGCGCACGCCGTGGTCGCACGCATGTGTGGGTATCGGGTCCACCGGATCGTGGCGGACCTGATGGGCGGCCACACGGCCTACGACGCGGCGCGGGCCACGCCAGGTCGCAGCGCGCTGGTGGCGGTTGCGGGCCCCGTGGCCAACGGCGTGGTGTGTCTGCTCGGATGGCTCGTCCTGCCCCACGTGCGAGGAGATGTCACCGGGCTGCTGCTCGGCGCCGTCGCGTGGACGAACGGCTTCGTCGCCATCTTCAACCTCCTTCCGGGGCTGCCGCTCGACGGTGGCTTCCTCCTCGACTCCCTCGTCTGGCGGCTGTCCGGGCGGCGACATCTCGGTCTGCTTGCTGCGGGGTGGTCGGGTCGGCTCGTGACGGTCGCGGTCGTCGTGTGGTTCCTCGGTCTGCCACTCACGCGGGGGCAGATCCCCAGCCTGTTCACCCTGGCCTGGGCGGGCCTCGTTGGAGCCTTCCTGTGGATGGGAGCAAGCCAGGCCATCACGACAGGTCGCCTCCGCGGCCGGTTAGCGGCGCTGGACGTCCAAGCGGTCACCGTGCCGGTCTTGACCATGCCCGTACGCGGTCCGCTCTCGAGCATCCCGCCGATCGCCCGGGCCGACGCCGAGCGGGGAGTGGTCGTCGCGGTCCTGGACCACGACGGCAAGCCCGTGGGCATCCTCGACTCGGACGCCGTGGCCGCGGCCGTCGCGGCCGGGCACCAGGACGCCACCGCCGAGTCCTGCCTGCGCGCGATGCCGCCGAACTGGGTGCTCGAGATGCCCGCCGCGACCCCCGATCTCGGCGCAGCCGTCGACGCCCTCGTCGAGCGTCGCCTACCGCTGCTCCTGCTGGTCGAGCCCGGTGGCGCGCCGTGGGGTGCGCTGGACGGGGGCACGGTGGCTGCCCTGGCGGCGGGCCGACGGCCCCGATGAGCGCGCCGCGCCCCGCCGAGCTGTCCTCGTGGCACGAACTAGACTGGTAAGCATCATGACCATGCCCGACGTCGCCTCATCCGCCCCCGCAGCTGTCGACCCGTTGCACGCCCCCACGGGAGCCCACCGGCGGCGCGGCCCCTTCGCGGTCGGCGAACGTATCCAGCTCACCGACCCCAAGGGTCGAATGCACACCATCACGCTGGAAACCGGCAAGCAGTTCTTCACCCATCGCGGCAGCCTGCGCCACGACGACCTCATCCAGAGCCCGGACGGGTCGACAGTGACGAATACGGCAGGTGTCGAATATCTCGCGTTGCGCCCGCTGCTGTCCGACTACGTGATGTCGATGCCGCGCGGTGCCGCCGTCGTCTACCCCAAGGACTCCGCCCAGGTCGTTGCCATGGCCGACATCTTCCCCGGCGCGCGCGTCGTGGAGGCCGGAGTTGGCTCAGGAGCCTTGACCATGTCCCTGCTACGGGCGGTCGGAGACCACGGAGTGGTGCATTCCTTCGAGCGGCGCGGTGAGTTCGCCGACATCGCGCGTGGGAACGTCGAGGCATTCTTCGGCGGGAGCCACCCAGCGTGGACCCTGACCGTCGGCGATCTCGTCGGCACCCTTGAGTTGGCAGTGCCGGACGGCAGCATCGACCGGGTCGTGCTCGACATGCTCGCGCCGTGGGAGTGCCTCGCCGTCGTCGCCGATGCACTGGCCCCCGGTGGGGTCCTCATCTGCTACGTCGCGACCGCAACCCAGCTCTCGCGGGTCGCCGAGGCAGCGCGCGAGCACGGCGGCTATACCGAGCCGCAGGCCTGGGAGTCGCTCGTGCGCGGCTGGCACCTCGAGGGGCTCGCGGTCCGTCCCGAGCACCGCATGCATGGGCACACGGGCTTCCTCATCACGACGCGACGGCTCGCGCCCGGCGTCACCCCGCCCCTGCGCAAACGACGGCCCGCCAAGGGCGCCTACGACCCGCAGACGCCGCAACCCTTCCTGGAGGGGACCTGGGAGGCCGAGGACGTCGGCGAGCGAGTCGTTTCCGACAAGAAGTTGCGGCGGTTGGCCCGCGCGGCCTCGCGCACCGCCGCGAACCAGCCCGTCTCGGGCGCCATACCCGAGATATCCGACGTCGAGGAGGGTCGTGATGACCAGCTCTGAGCACGCCCCAGTTGGGCCCGCGCCCGCTGGCGACTCCATCCCCACTTCCGGTCCGGTGCGCAGCACGGCCCGGCTGAACGCGCAGATCGCGATGCTGAGCCGCCGCAACGAGAGTCTCGTCCGCACGATGGAGGGCGCTCGCGAGCAGCTCGTAGAGCTCAGGGCCCAGGTCGAGGCGCTGGCGACCCCACCCTCGACCTTCGGCACCATCCTGACGCCGCCGCAGGACGGCACTGCCGAGGTGTTCGCCGCCGGACGCCGCATGCTCGTGCACGTGAGCCCCGGCGTGGCGCCCGAAGACTTGCGGCCCGGGCGCGAGGTCCGACTCAATGAGGCCCTGGCGGTCATCGCCGCGGGGCGCTGGGAGGACATCGGCCAGGTTGTCGTGGTCCACGAGGTTCTCGGCGAAGACCGGTTGGTCGTCGTCGTGCACGGCGAGGAGCAGCGCGTGGTCCGCCGGGCAGACAACCTCTGCGATGCCATTCTGCGGCAGGGCGACAGCGTGCTGCTGGAGACACGCTCGGGCTTCGTTTATGAGGTCATCCCCAAGGCGGAGGTCGAGGATCTCGTGCTCGAGGAGGTTCCGGACATCTCCTACGACGACATCGGAGGGCTGTCCGGGCAGATCGAGGCAATCCGGGATTCGGTGGAGTTGCCCTACCTGCACCCCGAGCTCTTCCGCGAGCACCACTTGCGGCCCCCGAAGGGTGTCCTGCTCTACGGACCGCCCGGTTGCGGCAAGACGCTCATCGCCAAGGCCGTCGCGGCCTCGCTCGCCAGACAGACCGCCGAGCGCGAGGGGCGGCCGGAGACGACGAGCTACTTCCTCAATATCAAGGGCCCGGAGTTGCTCAACAAGTACGTCGGTGAGACCGAGCGGCAGATCCGCCTCATCTTCGCCCGCGCCCGCGAGCACGCCTCCTCCGGGGCGCCGGTCATCGTCTTCTTCGACGAGATGGACTCCCTGTTCAGGACGCGAGGCTCGGGCCTGTCCTCGGATGTCGAGACGACGATCGTCCCCCAGCTGCTCGCCGAGATAGACGGCGTGGAGCGACTCGACAACGTCATCGTCATCGGTGCGAGCAACCGCGAGGACATGATCGACCCGGCCATCCTGCGACCCGGGCGGCTCGACGCGAAGATCAAGATCGAGCGCCCCGACGAGGGCTCGGCGCGGGACATCTTCGCCAAGTACCTCACGCCTGATCTGCCGCTGCACGCCGACGAACTGGCAGCCGCTGGGAACGATCCCGAGCGCGCCGTGGCTCTGATGATCGATGCGACGGTCGAGCGGATGTACGACCGTGGAGTGGGTAATCGCTTCCTTGAGGTCACCTACGCCTCAGGGGAGCTCGAGGTTCTGCACTACGCGGACTTCGCCTCCGGGGCGATGATCCAAAATGTCGTCGACCGCGCCAAGCGGGCCGCCATCAAGGATCTGCTCGCCGGCCAGCAGCGCGGCATCCGCACCCGCCACCTCCTAGAGGCGTGCGTGGCCGAGTTCGCGGAGAACGAGGACATGCCCGGCACCTCCAACCCTGAGGAGTGGGCGCGGGTCAGCGGCCGACGTGGTGAGCCGGTCGTGGCTATCCGACGCATTCAGGCCCTCGACGAGCCCGGCGGGCGGCAGCACCGCCAGGTCGAATCGGTCGAGCCCAGGGGCACCTACCTCTAAGGCGGCTACCGGCGTCTTAGCCGACCCGCGAGGGCCCGCCAACCGAGCAGGAACGCCCCCGTCACGACTCCCGCGACGACGATGAAGCTCACCGCGGTGCCTTGACCCGTCGCGGCCCGCAGGATCATGCCGCCCACGAGGGTGCCGATCCACACCACGAGCCCGTCGCCCACGCTCAGCGGTGCCCGTCGCCGCATGGCGAGGCAGACGACCCAGCCCAGCGCTGTGCCGGTGAGGAAGGGCAGAGCCGTCTGCGCGACACCCACCACGCTGAGGCCGTGCTCGTGGCTGGCGCGACCGATCGTCGCGAAGACCGAGACGAGTGCCGCGTCGGCCAGACCCGCCAGCGCGGCCGCCTTCGGAACGTGGGTCCCTTTGGCGGCATCGGTCGGGGGCGTCGTAGCCGCAGTCACGCCAGCACCCCTTCGATAGCGCCGTCGGCAAAGGTCAACGACAGCTGGGGGGGCGCATGCCGGGGATCGACGCCATCGAAGAGGCTGCTCACGGACTCACCGATGTGGATTCGGGCAATCGCCTCCGCGAAGAGACCCGCGACGGAGCGGACCTTGAGCTGCGGCCAATCCGGCGGTGCAGGCACGGTGTCGGTCGTGAGCACCTCGGTGACCAGGGGGTGCGCCTGGAGGCGCTGCGCGGCCTGACCGGCGAAGAGGCCGTGGGTGCAGACGACGGAGGCCCGCGGGCAGCCCGTCGCGCCAAGCATGTCGAGCAGCCCGATCATCGAGCCGCCGGTCGCGATCTCGTCGTCCAGGACGATCGCCGGCTTGCCGGCCACGTCGCCGACGATCGAGTCGATCTCGACGCGGTCGTCGGCGAGCCGCTGCTTGTTGCCTGCGGCCACCGGCAGGCCGAGCAGCCGTGCGAACTGGGTCGCCGTCTTCGCGTTGCCCAGATCGGGGGAGACGACGACGTGATCGGTGAGATCTCGCCCTCGGAAGTGGTCGGCGAGCACCCCGATCGCCGTGAGGTGATCGACCGGCACCGAGAAGAAGCCGTGGACCTGCGGGGCATGCAACGCCATCGTCAATACGCGATTGACTCCCGCGGTGAGGAGCAGGTCGGCGACGAGGCGGCCGCCGAGGGAGATACGCGAGGCGTCCTTCTTGTCCGAGCGGGCGTAGGCGTAGTGCGGGATGACGGCGGTGATCTGCGCCGCCGACGCGCCGCGGGCTGCATCCACCATGAGAAGCAACTCCATGAGGTGATCCTGCGTGGGGGGCACGAGTGGCTGGACGATATAGACATCTCGCTGGCGACAATTGGCCAGCAACTGTGCCTGGATGCAGTCGTTGCTGAACCGCTTGAGGTCGACGCGAGAGAGCGGCACACCCAAGTGTTCGCAGATGCGCTTGGCAAGTGCCCGGTGGGCATTGCCGGAGAACACGATGACGTCGCGCACGGCGGGGACACCTCTTCACCCGGGGAATGGGTCGCCGTCAGCATATCCAGCTGCCCGGCAAGACTGCGGGTCGGTCAGGGGGCCGGGTAGAGGTGGCGGCGCAGGAAGTCGGTCAGCTCCGGGCGGTGCTGCCACGCACCGACGCTCGCGCCGGGCCAACTGGCGAAGCCGTGCGGTGCCTGCGAGTAGTCGGTGTGCTCCGTCGGCACACCGGCGCGCGCGAGTCCCTGGGCGTAGGCGATGCCTTCGTCCCGCAGGGGATCGAGGCCGGCGGTCTGAATGAGCGCCGGCGGGAGCGCGCCCAGGTCACCGAGCAACGGCGAGATGAGGGGGTTCTCGGGACTCAGCGCCCCTGGTCCGGTGCCGAGGTAGTGCGCGAAGAAGGCGTCCGTGTCGCGTCGGCTGAGGATCGGACCGCGCGCGAACTCGATCTTCGAGCGGCGCAAGCACGTCGAGTCGACGCTGGGGTAAAGGAGCACCTGGGCCGCCGCGGCAGGGTCGCCGGCGTCGCGCAGAAGCTGGGTGAGCACCGCCACGAGATTGCCGCCGGCGCTGTCGCCGACCAGCGCATAACGACAGGCGTCGACCCGCGTCCCGAGCAGGGCGGGCGCCCCCGTCGAGTCGGCGCCGGCCTCCGAGCTGCTGTCGCGTCGGGTGCTTGGTCCATCGGCCACCCGGCCGATGAGCGCGCGCACGACGTCGAGACAGTCGTAGATGGCGGCCGGAGCTGGATGCTCGGGCGCCAGGCGGTACTCGACGCTGGCGACCACGGCACCGACGGCATGCGCGATGTGCGCGGCAAGCGGGTCATAGGCCTCGAGCGTTCCCAGGACCCAGCCTCCACCGTGGATCAGGACGACAAGGGGCGGCGCGTCACCCACAGCCGTGCCCCCCTCGCGCCGACCACTCTCGCCGACACACTCGGCGCTGCCCGGGCTCGAGCCGGCGTCAGGGGGGGTGGTCTGGGCGGCGGGATCGTAGACGCGCACCCGAGCCATTCCCGCGCGCGTCGGAACCTGCACGTCCGTGATCTTCACCCGCGGATCGACGCCCCCGGTCACGGCGTCCACGAGCCGATTGCGCGGCACCGCAACCCGCAGGCGTGCCAGCTCATCGATCGCGGTGTCCGCCACGGATCGACCGATGAGACGTCCGAGGAGATCGAGGGCACGGGTTCGCGTCGGGATATCGGCCATGCCCCATGGTGCCTCTCGCGCAACGCCGCGTCGTGACGGCGCAGGCCGGCCCGGATCGGGACGCGGGTGCATAGGGTGTCGCCATGAGTGTGCAGCGGATCGTCGGTATCGAGACCGAGTACGGGATCAGCGTGCCGGGGCGCCCCCAGGCCAATCCGATGGTGCTCTCCGGCGACGTCGTGCGCGCGTACGGGCGGGGCGCGGCCGGGCACCGGCCCGGGGCGAGTGTGGGGGTGCGCTGGGACTACGCCGCCGAGATGCCGCTGTCCGATGCTCGCGGCTTCGTCCAGCACCGCCTGGACGCCCACGTCAGCCAGCTCACCGACGAGTGGGAGGACGACCCCGCCGTCGCGAACCTCGTCCTGACCAACGGGGCCCGGCTCTACGTCGACCACGCCCACCCCGAGTATTCCTCGCCCGAGGTCGGTGAGCCGCTCGAGGCCCTCATCTGGGATCGGGCCGGGGAGCGGATCATGGCTCGGGCCGCCGAGGTGCTCGCCGACGAGGAGCACGCGGGACGACGCCCGGCCGGGGAGGGGACTCCCACGCTCTACAAGAACAACACCGACGGCAAGGGCGCTTCTTATGGCACCCACGAGAACTACCTCATGCGCCGCGAGACGACCTTCGGGGACATTGTGGCAGGGCTCACACCGTTCTTCGTCGTCCGCCAAATCATCTGCGGCGCCGGCAGGGTCGGCATCGGGCAGGAGTCCGAGCGTCCCGGCTATCAGCTCGCGTCCCGCTCGGACTTCTTCGAGGCTCTCGTGGGGCTGGAGACGACCTTCCGGCGCCCGATCATCAACACCCGTGACGAGCCGCACGCCACGCCCGAGCGGTACCGACGGCTGCACGTCATCCTCGGTGACGCCAACCTCTGCGACGTCGCGGGTCTGCTCAAGATCGGCACGACGAACCTCGTGCTGGGGATGATCGAGGACGGGGCGCTGCCGGACGGGCTGCGCGTGCGCGACCCGCTGCGGAGCCTGCGTGCCGTGAGTCACGACCCGACCCTGCAGGCCTGCGTCGAGCTCGAGGACGGGACGAGCATCACCGGCCTCGACCTGCATTGGAGGTATGTCGAGGCGGCGCAGAGCTGGCTGGGACGCCACGGTGAGATGGACGAACCGACCGCGCAGGTCATGTCCCTCTGGCAAGACCTGCTCACCGATTTGGGCCGCGATCCCAGCAGTGCCCTCACCCGAGTCGATTGGGTCGCCAAACGGGCTCTCCTGCAGAGCTACCGGGATCGCGACGGCCTGACCTGGGATGACCCGCGGCTTGCCATGATCGACTTCCAATGGTCCGACCTGCGCCCCGGCAAAGGGCTCGCGCGGCTTCTTGAGCAGGCTGGACGCATCGACCGCCTCACGACGGACGCGCAGGTGGAGCAGGCCGTGCACACGCCGCCGCCGTCGACCCGGGCATGGTTCCGAGGCGAATGCGTGCGGCGCTACGGAGCCCAGGTCGCGGCCGCCTCCTGGGAGTCCGTCGTCTTCGACCTGCCGGGGCATGACCGGCTGCAGCGCCTCGTCACGCCCGAGCCGACGCGGGGCACGCGCGAACTGGTGGAATCCGTGCTCGATCGCCACGAGGACGCCGCCGGCCTCGTGGCCGAACTCAGCGGCGATTGAGCCCAGCGCACGCGCTGCGGACCGGCTCGCGCCAGGGTTGTCCGATCGCGCGACTATGTTGGATCCCATCGGTTCTGCGCAGGTCATCGCCCTGAGTCAGCGCACGAGCTCATCGGCATGAGACAACAGACGTAGGGATGGACGCAGACGCAGCCGCCAGGCAGGCTGATCGATGATGAGAGGGAGCGACCATGGCAGGTCAGGAGCAGGTGCAGCCCCAACGCGGTCGAGTCGCGCCGGACGAGCCGCCGGCGGCGCCAGACCCGGTCTCGCCACAGGTGGGCGCGCGCAAGGCGGAGCTGGACGCAGGCATCGACAGCGTGCTCGACGAGATCGACGGCGTCCTGGAGATCAACGCCGAGGCGTTCGTCGCGGGCTTCATCCAAAAGGGTGGCCAGTGAGCCACAACGGCCCGGGACGAACAGCCGACAGTTCGGACGCCGGGCGGTTGCCAGCGTCCTACCTCGTCACGGGCTCCTCCTCGTTCACCGACTTCGTCGCGGGCACCGCCGCACACCTGCTTCCCGCCCAGCGCTGGAGCGCGATGACCGGAATGCTGGCCGGGAGTGCAGCGACCGGACCCACCGGACAACCGGGGGTCGGCCCCTGGACCAGTCAGATTGCTCCGCACGGCACGACGATCGTCACGCTCGCCTTCGAGGATGGCGTCCTGCTCGCGGGTGACCGGCGCGCCACGATGGGCAACATCGTCGCGAGCCGCGACATCGAGAAGGTCTTCGTCACCGATGACCACTCCGCGGTGGGTATCGCCGGCACCGCCGGGATCGCCATCGAAATGGTCAAGCTCTTCCAGGTCGAGCTTGAGCACTTCGAGAAGCTCGAGGGCGCCGTGCTCTCCATGGAGGGCAAGGCCAATCGGCTCGCTGCGATGATCCGCGGTAACCTCTCGCTCGCCATGCAGGGCCTGTCGGTCGTCCCGGTATTGGCCGGCTTCGACCTCGACTGCGGCCGCGGTCGGATGTTCTCCTACGACGTGACCGGCGGCTGTTACGAGGAGCACAACCACCACAGCGTCGGGTCTGGTTCCCTCTTCGCACGCGGCTCGCTCAAGAAACTGTGGCGTCCTGGGCTACCTCTGGAGGACGGGGTGCGTGTCGCGATCGAGGCGCTCTACGACGCGGCCGACGACGACACTGCCACGGGCGGTCCGGATCTGGGCCGGGGGATCTGGCCGACCTGCGCCGTGATCGACATCACCGGCGCCCGCCTGCTGCCCGACGAGACGCTCGCGCGGCTCGTCGAAGCTGTCGTTGCCGCCCGCCGCGGCAACCCGGGAGGTGCACGATGAGCCAGCAGTTCTACGTCTCGCCCGAGCAGGTGATGAAGGACCGGGCCGACTACGCCCGCAAGGGCATCGCGCGCGGCCGCTCCGTCGTCGTGCTCGCCTACGACGGCGGCATCGCGTTCGTCGCCGAGAACCCGTCCCGGGCGTTGCACAAGGTGAGCGAGATCTACGACCGGATCGGCTTCGCCGCCGTCGGCAAATACAACGAGTTCGAGAATCTGCGCGTCGCGGGGGTGCGCTACGCCGACCTGCGGGGTTACTCCTACGACCGGGCGGACGTGACCGCCCGGGGCCTGGCCAACGCCTACGCCCAAACCCTGGGGACCGTCTTCACCCAGGAGCACAAGCCATACGAGATCGAGATCGTCGTCGCGGAGGTAGGCCGTGTCGAGGCCGATGATCAGATCTACCGCCTCACCTACGACGGCTCGGTCGCCGACGAGCAGGGCTACGTCGTCATGGGTGGTGCCACCGAGGCGATGGCGCAGGTGCTCGCCCAGCGG
>JAUNUZ010000493.1 GCA_030537915.1 Micrococcales bacterium | reverse complement strand
CGATCCGGCGCGGCGTCGTCGCCGAGGCCGGCGCGATCGGCGCGCAGGGACACCACGCCGCGCCCCGCGAGGTCCCGTGCCGCGCGAGCCCACAGCCCGCCGGGACCGGATCGCACCTCGGCGCCCATGGCCGTGAACACCGCACCGATCCGGGGCGTCGCGGACGGGGAATGAGTGCGTACCGCAGGCAGGTGGCGCGGGCCGACCGCACAGAGGGTCTCGACGACGGGCACACCGTCCGGGCTCTCCATGGTGACGGCGTCGGTCTCCTCCCAGGCCGCAAGTGTGCGCGCTGAGCCCTGCGGCAGGTTGGCGACGATGTCTGCGATGGCGTCGAGGGGGACGGCCGCGAAGTAGGGAGCGCCCAGGGCGATGCGAAGGCCCGCCTCCCGGTCGTCGTCGATCCGGAAGGAATCGTGGTGTTCATCGACCGTGCGGGTCGCGGCTCCCGGGCGCGGAGCTCGCAGGGTGGCGATACCAGCCCTCTGTTCCTCGGACAGGTGGGTGCCGTCGAGCTCGATTCCCTCGGGGACGACCTTGACCCCGACCGACTGCGAGCGGATCAATTGGTGCGTCCGCAGGAACATGCGTCCCGAGACAGGCTCCCAGTAGATGCGGTGTCCCGGCCCGGTCCGTGGGGTCGCCGCGAGGATCGCGGCGCCCAGGCGCAGGCCGACGACGTGGACGGGCAGGTCGGATCCGACGGCCGTGCGGGCGAGGTCGATGACCGCCTCGGCGTCGGCCACCCAGCACCGCGCCGGGTCGTCGCCGCGACGCAGGTCCTGCGAGTCGCCGTCCCCGGACAGGTCGAAGGTGTAGGCGACGAACCCGGCGGCAGCGGCGTGGGCAGCCAGGGCCCGCGTGGTACGGAAGGACACCGTGGCCTCGCGATCGAACGAGGGCAGGACGACGAGCGCGCCTACCGCCGTGCGTCCCATCGGCTCGTCGACGCGCAAGGACAGCGCCCGGCCTGACGTCGTCAGCCAGGTGCGTCGACGTCGATCGCGCCACGTGCCTAAGGACGCCGCCTGCGCAGGTGTTTTCGACACCGGGTGCGAGCACCGCCGAGTCGTCACGGATCCGACGGATTCGTCGAGAGTACTGGTCATGACGCCCCCCTTGACCGCCCGGTTCGCACGCCGGCGGATGTCGCTGAAGCGTTCGACGAGGAAGGCCGGTGATCTGGCGCGTCCGCGATCGCTTCATTTCCTTGCACGCCTCCAGGCGTGCACCCCTGAGCCCAATCGGGCTATACCCACGGACCTTAACACCGACGTGGACACTCGTTCAGGTTCTCTTGCATTCATGTAGCGCGACCTCAGATTGGCGCCCCACCGCCCGCGTGATCGGGTCCGCCCTCGTTCAGGCGAAATGGACGTGTCAAGGTCTGTCGGTGGCGGCACCTACCCTGGGCCGTGGTCGGTTTACGGCCCGTGAAGTGCCAGCCAGGAGCGTCCAAATCATGAGCCTTGTCCGTCTTGTCGACGTCCTCACCCAGGACCCGACGGTCCGCCGTGTCCTTGCGTTGACCGCGTCACCTGGGACGGAAGCGTTCTACGACGTCACGGTCGCGGCCGGCGCGCGCCCGGCTCTGCTGACGGCCATGGTGCAGGCGCTGGGGGAGTCGCACGCCGACCGCGACAGCGCATCGACGACTGGAGGTCAGGCGCCGACCCCACGGCCCGCGGTGCTCGTCGTGACCGCCACGACCCGAGCCTCCCAGGACCTCGTCGAGGCGCTGCGTTGCTATCTGCCACCCGAGCGGATCGCGGAGTTCCCCAGCTGGGAGACC
>JAUNUZ010000492.1 GCA_030537915.1 Micrococcales bacterium | reverse complement strand
GCGATGCAACCGTCGCACCGGCTGGTCACCGAGATGCCGAGCGCGATGAGTTCCTTGGTCTTGGTGTCCAAGGCGCCCGGACCCAGGGCGGCTGCGTGCAGGGCGCCATAGCTCTTGTAGACCTCGGGGATCGCCCGACGTAGGTCTCGACCCAAAGGGATGATGCCGTCGAGGACCTCTTGTCCGTGGTGGTGTTCGCTCATGAGGTCGACCCTAGTCAGGCCCAGATCCCGCACGCCATGGGCCGCGGCGGTGTCCACACCCGGCGCTGGCCGACACCCTCGTCCACAGGCCGCACAGGTGCGCCACTGCGCTGTCAGCCCGTCGACATACTCTTGGGCCATGCCTGCCGATCTCGACGCCCTCCTGCACGCGGCAGTCCAGGGCGTCGGTGGCATCGAGCGGCCCGGTCAGGTCCAGATGGCGCACGCGGTGCGTGATGCCGTCGAGCGCGAGGAGCACCTGCTCGTGCAGGCGGGAACGGGCACCGGCAAGTCCTTGGCCTATCTGGTGCCGGCGATCGCGCACGCGATGGCGACCGGCAAACCGGTGGTCGTGGCGACCGCGACGCTGGCCCTGCAGGCGCAGATCATCGACCGCGACCTGCCCCGGATCGCTGAGGCATTGCAGCCGGTGTTGGGCAGAAGGCCGACGTTTGCGCTGGTCAAGGGGCGGGCCAACTATCTGTGCCAGCACAAGCTGCAGGGCGGCTTCCCCGACGATGACGAGGGCGCGCTGGTCTCGATGGGCGCGGTCGACCGTGATCGCAGCCGGCTCGGCGATGAGGTGCTGCGCCTGCGCGAATGGGCCGACCTGTCCGAGTCCGGTGACCGTGACGAGCTGGTGCCCGGTGTCAGCAACCGCGCGTGGCGGCAGGTGTCGGTCTCGGCGAGGGAGTGTCTCGGGCAGAGCTGCCCGCAGGTGGGCGAGTGTTTCGTCGAGGTCTCCCGGGCCGCGGCTCACCAGGTGGATGTGATCATCACGAACCACTCGTTCATGGCGATCGATGCGTTCGAGGGGCGACAGATGCTGCCCGACCATGACCTGTTGATCATCGACGAGGGGCACGAACTGACCGACCGGGTGACCTCGACGATCACCGACGAGCTCACGTCGGCCACCATCGCAGGGGCTGCCAAGCGCGCCGCGCGGATGGGGGAGACCAGCGACCTGACCGGGGCAGCTACCGCGATGCAGACCGTGCTCGACGAACTGCCGGAGGGGCGGCTCACCGGACTCCCGGACCGCCTGGTCCTGGCGCTCGGCTCGGTGCGCGATGCTGCCCGCGCGCTGCAGACCGAGCTCAAGCCCAAGGGCAAGGAGGAAGCCGACGGCGCGCGGCAGGTGGCGCGCGCGGCGGTCGAGGAGGTCTTTGACACCGCCGAGCGGGTCCTGGAGGAACGCGAGCTCGACGTCGCCTGGGTCACCCAGGATCGGATGCGCGGCGCGGTGCTGCGGGTCGCGCCGATGAGCGTGGCAATGCTGCTGCGGGACAAGCTGTTTGATGAGCGGACGGTCGTGCTGACCTCGGCAACCCTGGAGCTCGGGGGCACCTTCGACTCGGTGGCCGGCACACTCGGGCTGACGGGACGCGGTGGTCCGGCCTGGAACGGGCTCGATGTGGGCAGTCCGTTCGACTACAAGCAACAGGCGATCGCCTATGTCGCCAAGGCGCTTCCGCCGCCCGGTCGGGACGGCACCTCGGACAAGGTGTTCGACGAGATCGAGGCCCTGGTGCGGGCCGCAGGCGGACGCACGCTCGGCCTGTTCAGCTCGCGCCGGGCGGCCGAGGCGGCCACCGA
>JAUNUZ010000491.1 GCA_030537915.1 Micrococcales bacterium | reverse complement strand
TGTCGCTGTCCGAATCCGCGGCGCCTGGGCCGGCCTCGACATCGACCCCAAGCTCATTTCGGGTTACGAGTTGTGCTGCCGGATGGCCGCCCGCGGTGTGCTCGCCAAGGATGCCCACGGCTCGACGATCCGCCTGGCGCCGCCACTCATCGCCGCCGACGGTGACATCGACATGATGGTCGACGCGATCGAGGCGTCCCTGGGTGAATGACTCGGGCGCGGGACCTCGGCCGCGGCGGGGCGGCCGGCGCGATGCCCCCCCCGCCGCGGCTCAGACGGCCGTGAACCCGCCGTCGATGGCGAGGCTGACCCCGCTGATCATGGCCGCGTCGTCACTGAGCAGGAAGGCGATCGGTCCGGCGATGTCCTCCACGGTGGCCCACTTGTGCATCGGCTGGATCGCCAGGTAGGGGTCGCCGACGTCCGGGCGACCCCAGTACGACTTCGACATCTGCGTCATGATCACGGTCGGATTGACGCTGTTGACTCGAATTCCGTACTCGCCGAGTTCGAGCGCCGATACGCGGGTGATGTTGTCCAGGGCTGCCTTGGAGGATCCGTAGGAGATGTGACCCCGCAAGCCGACGAGGGAGGCTTGGCTGGAGACGTTGACGATCGAACCGCCGCGACGGGCCTCGATCATGCCTGGGGTCGCATATTTGATGACGAGTAGGGCGCCTCGCGCGTTGATCGCGATCACCCGGTCGAAGACAGCGATATCGGTCTCCATGGGGGTGGCGATCTCGCCCCCATCGCCGCCGCAGTTGACGACCCCGTACCAGTCACGCCCGCCGACGGCGTCCCTGATCGCCTCTTCGTTCGTCAGGTCGAAGGCGAGGACCTCACACCCCGTGTCCTTGGCCAGGTCGGCGAGCTTGGCCTCGTCACGTCCGCTGGCGACCACGCTCGCGCCCTCGGCGACGAGGCGTCGCACGGTAGCGGCGCCGATGCCGCCGCTCGCGCCGGTGACCAGGTAGGGACCGTCTGGGAATCGGGACATGGGAGTTCTCCTCTGGGGCGTGGGACGGGCTCAGTAGTGGACAGGCTGGCGCAAGAGTGTCAGTTGACGGATGAACTTTGTCGGCGGACGTGCTGGGCGAGGCAATCGACGATCCGGTCCACCCTCGGCCGGGCGTCGATGACGATGTCGGCGCCGCTCGGGTCGACCGGCGCCGGGTCTGCTCCGGCCGCATCTCGCGGGGCGCCGCGCCGGTGCCGCCGCCGGGCTGCCGTGCCCGCGTCGACGTCCAACCAGGCCAGCACCACCCGCGCCTGCGCATCCCCGCCGACGGCCGCTCGCCAGGCAGCCATCCGGTCGGTGCTCGTCGACTCGGCGGTGAACGGGGCGACCGCGATGACGTCGCGGCCGATGCTCAGGTTGTCCCGGCATACGGCGGCCAAGCAGGCGTATCGGGCGCCCCGGAATGCTGCTAGGGCGGGCAGCTGCAGGTCGAGATCGATGTTCTGCTCTGCAGCGACGGCAGACATCAGCGGAGTCGTCACGCTGTCGAGGTCGGCCAAGGCCCAAGCCAATCTCTTCGCCAAGGCCGTGCCCACGGTCGTCTTGCCCGCACCCGGCAAGCCACCGATACACAAGAGCATCGGCGGCCAGCCACTCGTCGACAGCGGTGTCATGGCCTCTTACGTTACCCATCGGTCGGCGACAGCGGCGCGATGAAAGCCGCGGGCCGCCCCGTCGAGGCCGACCTTGTCCAGACCTCCTGCGGCACCGGCCAAGCAGTTCGCACACTGCGCCTGCGAATGCTGGAGCTCCGCAAACCGCCGACTTCGGTCTTTGTGGGCTGAT
>JAUNUZ010000025.1:5808-12912 GCA_030537915.1 Micrococcales bacterium | reverse complement strand
TCGATGCGCCCGGGCGAAGGCGCGAAATCGCGGTCGGGATCCTCGGCGTTGAGCCGGGCCTCGATGGCGTGCCCCGACTCGACCGGCTTGGCGCCGGTCAGCCGCCCGCCCGCGGCGACGTAGAGCTGAAGGCGCACGAGGTCGGTGTCGGTGGTCACCTCGGTGATCGGGTGCTCGACCTGCAGGCGGGTGTTGACCTCGAGGAAGGCGAACGTCTTGTCGGCCGGCTGGTAGAGAAACTCCACCGTGCCCGCCCCGCAGTAGCCGACGGCCTGGGCCAACCGCTCGGCCGCCGCCTTGAGCTCCTCGGCCTGCTCGGGCACCAGGACCGGAGACGCCGACTCCTCGATGACCTTCTGGTTACGGCGCTGCACCGAGCAGTCGCGCACGCCCAGAGCCCACGCGGTGCCGTAGCTATCGGCGATGACCTGCACCTCGACATGCCGCGCGCCGGTGACGAGGCGCTCCAGGAAAAGGACGCCACTGCCGAAGGCGCGCTGGGCCTCGTCCCTGGTGAGGGCGTAGGCGCCGGTCAACTCCTCGGCTGACTGGATGACGCGGATGCCGCGCCCACCGCCCCCTGCGGTCGCCTTGAGCATGAGGGGATAGCCGATCCGCGTCGCCGCGGCCTGGGCGCCTTCGAGCGTGTCGACCGGGCCGCGGCTCCACGGCGCGACCGGGACGCCCACTTCCTGAGCCATGAGCTTGCTGCCGATCTTGTCCCCCAGGGCTCGCATCGCGGCCGGGCTCGGCCCGATGAACGTGACACCGATCCGCTCGCACAGCTGCGCGAAACCCGCGTCCTCGGCGACGAACCCCCAGCCGACCCAGACCGCGTCGGCCTTGGTTGCCAGCAGCGCGGCCTCGAGCAGGTCGTGGTCGAGGTAGGGCCGCGCCGAAGCGGGCCCGAGGGGGTAGGCCTCGTCGGCCTCGCGCACGAACATCGCGTTGCGCTCGGCGTCGGTGTAGAGCGCGATCGTCGTCAGCGACACGGGGGACGTGGCGGGTGCGCCTGCCCTGTGGGGTGCTCCGGCGATGTCGCCGATGTCGGCATTGCTGTCGCGCACGGCGTGGATGAGCCGCATCGCTGCTTCCCCTCGGTTGACGATGGCGATTCGCCGCAGTGAGGAGTAGTTCGGTCGCGCGTCACCAGATGCCATGGGCTGACTCTGCCGGTACCAGCGCCGTACTCGCCAGTCACCCCGGCGATGGGCGTGGCGCGGGCGCGTCGAGCTGTGAGCCGCAGCCACACCTGCGGCCCGGCCAAGGCGCTGTTCCACGCCTCGTCGGTGCCGAATGGCAGGCTGTCGCGCAGGGCGAAGACGATGATGCAGGCACGGTCGCAACCGGTCTATGACCATCCACCGGAGAAGGTGAACGCGTGGTCCTTGCGTCGCGTCTTCAGCCTGGCCCTCATCGAGAACCTCTTCTTCGCAGCGGCCCTGGTCTTCTCGGTGCTCTTCGCCGTCGTCGTGCTGCGCCAGAGCATCAGTAGCTGGGCGAATATCGCCTACTTGCTCGTCTTCTGGGTCATCGTCTCCTACCTCGCCCTGCCGCGGCTGCACCGAATCCTGACGACGCTGTATGTGCCGGACTACTTCATCGGCCGCGCCCGCACGAGCGACGGGCTGCTCGGTGACCCGGTCAATCTCGCGCTGCTGGGCTCGCAGGAACAGATCCACGCGGCGATGCGCGCTGCCGGGTGGATCGAGGCCGACCCCCTCGACGTGCGCAGCAGTATCCGGATCGTCCTGGCGTCCCTGACCCGGCGCAGCTACGCGCAGGGCCCGGTCAGCCCGCTGCTGCTCTTCGGCTCCCCGCAGGCGTTCGCCTACCAGCAGGAGGTGCAAGGTAATCCGGCGCAGCGTCACCACGTCCGCTTCTGGGCCTGCCCGGCCGGCTGGCTCCTGCCGGGTGGGCATCACGTCGACTGGCTCGCGGCCGGCACCTACGACCGCAAGGTCGGGCTCTCCCTCTTCACGCTGCAGGTCACGCACAAGATCGACCGGGACATCGACATCGAGCGCGACTACATCGTCGCCTCGATGCGTGCCGGAGAGCCCGCCATCAGCGTCAGCGTCATCGAGGACTTCTCGACCGGCTACCACAGCCGCAACGGCGGGGGCGACGTCGTGGACACCGACGGCGACCTGCCGATCGTCGACGTCACCGCAGTGCAGGTCGTCTCGGCACGGGCACCGGACGCGCCGCCGCAGCGCAAGACGCGGGATGCCAAGCGACCCACATCCACCTCGCAGCAGGCCCACGACCTGCTCGACGACCTCGGCCGACGCCCCTTCTCGCTGCTCGCGGGCTCGCTGCTCGTCGCGCTGTCCTTCCTCGCCGCGTTGGCGCTCGCGCTCTCCGACGTCGAGGACGTCCTCGAAACCGGCAGTGACCCCGGGCTCATCCTCGCCGTCCCCGCGGCGACCCTGCTTGTCGTCTACGGGTCGCTGGCGTGGCTCACCTGGCGCACGTACCTGGGCAGCCAGGCCGCTCGCCTGTGCATGCTCGCCGTCCTCAGCGGGTCACAGCTCAGCCAGCTCGCCCAATGGATCGGGCGCGACCGACCCACGCTCGTCACACTCCTGGTCATGTCGATCGACCTGCTCGCTGTGTATGCCCTGACCAGTCTGTCGGCGCGACAGTGGACAGCGAACTGGCGGCGCTCCCGGATCAGGCGACGACATGCGCTGCGGCAGGCGAGGTGAGAGTGGGGCTGGCCCGTATCGCTTGGCGTGCGCGTCGATCGCTACGCCTGCCATGCGCGGCGGAGGCGCCCTTCCTCGTCGGCGACCCGAGGCGCTGACAACACTGACACAAACCCGTGGCTGAGCCGCAGGTCGCTCCCTACGAAGTGGCCTCGTCGTCGGCGCCCTGCACGTCGCCGACGTCACCGGGCACCCCGGCGACGGCCGCGTCGCGGCGGCGATCGAAGGCGAGCACGTCGCCCATGAGGAAGCGGTGATGCCGCCCGACCGTGCGGAAGGGGATCTCGCCCAGGTGGACGAACTCATCGAGCTGACGACGGGTGATCTGCAATAGCTCGGCCGCCTCGTGGGGCGTCACGAGATGCTCCTGCGGCGCGACCGTCACCGGGCGCCCGTCGGCCAGGGCCGTGACGACGAGCCGCACGGCCTGGCAGACCTGCGGCCCAAGAACGTGAGTCTGCGCGCCGATGACTATCCGCAGGTCGCCCTGCGGATGCGTGTCAGGGCCGGCGTCCCGTCCAACCTCGAGAGGGGCAGCACCGCGGACCGGCTCGACGGGCCCTGCTGCGCCGTCCGCCAGGGCGGCGTTGAGGACATCACGCAGCGCGCGCAGCTGTGCCGTGTCACCGCGCGGGACGAAGGTGCGCGGGTCCATCCCCGAAGTTGCCGTCATGCCAGGCGAGCTTACCCAGCAGTACAGGCCTCGGGCCGCGCCCAACGCACGCCAATGCGCATGACGCGAGGTCGGTCTACGGCGCCTGCGACAAGAACCACGCGTGCCGCATCCCGGCCGCGCAGCCGGGCTCGATGAAGTACTCGCGCCCGAACATGGCCGCGAATACCTCGGTCGGCAGGGCGAGCATCATGCCGACGTCGCTCGTTTGGCTCGCGTGACAGGCCAGGGCTGCGCGCTTGGTCGCGAGCTGCTCGGTGACGTCGACGCAGTAGTGGATCTCGGCCTCGGGCGTGCCGAAGGGGTTGCCGTCGTCGGCGGGTCGATCCGGATCCCAGCCCTTGTCGGCTTCTCCGGCTTCGACCGCCAGCTGGTGCATCGCCCGGATCGCGTCACGATTCATCGTCGCCTCGAGCAGGCGAGGGCGGCGCGCGGCCAGCTGGGCGGCGCGGTGCACGACGCGGTGGACCTTGACGTGATCGGGATGCCCGTAGCTGCCGTGCCAGTCATAGCCGATGAGCACGTCGGCGTCCTCCTCGTCGAGCACCGCCGCGAGCCGGGCGCTCGCCTCGTCGAGGTCGGCTCCGTGGAACGCCTCGCCGTGACCGTTCTGCTCCCAGCCGGTCATCCCCGAGTCGGCGTAGCCGAGCCAGGCGACCCGGGCGGTCCCGGTGATTCGCGCGGAAGCCTGCGCCTCGCCCCGGCGACGGGCCACGACGCTCTCACCGGGCGCCAGATCCTCAGGGACCACGCCGTGGTCCCCGTTCGTGGCGTAGACCACGACGACACGGTGCCCTTCGGCAGCGGCTCGGGCCATCGATCCGGAGGTCTGAGAGGCCTCGTCGTCGGGATGCGCATGACAGAAGACGATGGTCGACACCCGTCCATGATGCCGCCTGCGCTGTACTCGGTCGGCGGCCCTTCTCGGATCGAGACATATCGCGCCCGGAGTCGCCATCGATCGTGAGGCGGCTGGTGATGCGAAGAGGGCCAGTCCGCCCGCCGTGACGGACAGGTCTAGCGCACTCACCGACCGGCGGACCGCCTCGGTGTCGCGCCCGCGCTTGGCCGATGGCGTAAATGCGGAGCGAGGTGGTCGTTCGGCCACGGCCCGCACGTGCGACCGTTCAGGGCGGCTTACTCGCCCACGGCCTCCGCGAGGAGGGCGCGCATCGCGGGCAGGTCGAAGAAAGCAGCCGTCGCGAGCGCATCTGGCGAACCGCCGCGAGGATCTGCTCCCGCGCCGAGCAGAGCCCGCACGATCGGTTCGGACTGCTTGAAGACGGCCGCAACCAGCGCAGTTTGACCACGCTGGTTGATGCGCTCGGTGTCCGCACCGCGTGCCAGCAGACCGCTGACCAGCTCACCGTGCCCGCGGTAGGCGGCCAGGATGAGCAGGGTGTCGCCCTTGGGATTCGTCAGGTTCGCCGGTAGGCCCTGATCGATGAACGCCAGGAGTTCCAGACTCCCGTCGCGGGCCAGGTCGAAGGTCGAGTGTAGGAATTCCAGCTCTTCGTCAGTCAGGTCGCTCATGATCTGACCATTCTGCCGCGCCATAGGGCGGCAGTAGGGTCGAGCCCACCGTTGCCGCTGAAAGCAGCACGGGCGGTGGGCACCTGCGCGTCGACAGCCCGGCCACGCGCCGCGATGACGTAGAGCCACTGCCCCACCGCAGCGGCCTCGTGTCCCTGACCCGAGCTCGGGCTCGTCGTCCAGACTCCACCGGCTCGCGACCCGACGACATCCCCGACGGTGAAGAGGAGATCCGCTCCGGGCCAGACGTGCTCGGCGCCGGAGCGCACCGGAGCGGGGACCGAGTCGTGATCGCCGACCGCCACCGTAGGCACCCCTTCGAGCCGGGAGGCAGGCCCGTCCTTGGGCAGCCACCACAGGGCGTACCGGCCGTCGACGACCCCCGCGACGACGCAGCCGTCGAGACCACAAGTGGCCGAACGCGCTTCGCTGCCAGAGCCTCCGCCCGGCAGGTCGACGCGCTGCCATCCGGTCGCGCCGTGGCTCGACCGCCACACCGCCGCCGTGCGCCGCGCGGCCCCAGCTACCGTGCCCGGCCCACCGGCATCCTCATCCCCGGTTGCTCCCCCGGAGGCGCCCTCGGCCACGGCCCCGCCCA
Organism: Micrococcales bacterium; assembly: GCA_030537915.1. Classification (GTDB taxonomy): domain Bacteria; phylum Actinomycetota; class Actinomycetes; order Actinomycetales; family Dermatophilaceae; genus Kineosphaera. The sequence continues at coordinate 7,397 of JAUNUZ010000025.1, read as the reverse complement.
ACCAGGTCACGTTACCGAGGATGAGGATGCCGGGCCCGTTCGAGGTCGCAGCCACAGCCCCCACGAGGGAGGTCGGGGTGCTGGCCAGGGCTGACCCGGCGGATTTCGCGCGGACCCAGCGCAACCCCTGCTCGTGCCAGACCGCCGCGTCGAGCCCCGTGGTGCCATTCCACGTGCCGACAAGGTAGGTGCCGGCATCCGTGGCCACCGCGTCGAGCAGCTCACCGGCTCCGTATCCGCCAAAGGCGTAGAACGATTGCGGCCGTTCCCGCAGTGTGCCTGCGGCATCCCCATCCAGCTCCCCGGCCCACGTCGTCCAACGCGTGTTGGAGTGCGCTCCCCCGGCCGCGCCGCCGATCGCCGTCACCGCTTGGCCCCGTAACGTGATCGAGCGCCAGCGCGCCAGGGGTGCGTAGGGCGAGCCCGGGTCGCAGGTGATGTCCAGCGAGTGGAACGCACTGGGTTCGCCGCTCGGTCCGGCGGTCAAGACATCCATCGTCGGCGTCTGACCCGAACGGTCACCGCCGACGAGGAGTGTCCTGCCGGCCGTCGCCAGGGCCACCGGCTCGGCGCCCCCGGGGAGTTCGACGCGCGTCCACACCAGGTGCGCTCGGGCTCGGTCCGGGGCAGGCCCTTGCGCGGTGCACGCCGCGATAGCCAGCGCCACCGAGAGAGCTCCGGCTACTCCTGCTGCCCCGACTCGTCGCATCTGTCCTCCCGCTCAACGTGGGAGAGCAGCTCCGCCCAGGTGGCGAGCTTGGTCCGGGCGCGCCCCAGATCCGCACCGCGAGCGATTTCCGCGGCGTCGATGGCGCGCCAGTCGGCCAGCGTGCTCGGGGCGTGTCCGCGAGCCCGCAGCACCTGGGCCAGGTCGTTGCGCAGGGTGGCGGGCTCGCCTGCGGCCTCCTGCTCTTCGAGATCATCGAGCAGGTGGGAGACCGTCTGGGCGGCGTCGGACTTGTTCGTACCGATGACGCCGATCGGTCCGCGCTTGACCCAGCCGGTGCAGTACTCGCCCGGCTGGATCACTCCTGCTTCGTCGACGACACGCCCCTGGACATTGGGCACGATCGCCGCCGTCGTGTCGAAGGGCACGCCCGGCAGCGGCGTCGACCGATAACCGATCGCGCGCAGCGCGAGCTGGACCGGCAGGGTCTCGAATTGCCCAGTTCCGGCGACCCGAGCGGACTCATCGAGGCGAGTCCGCTCGATGACCATTCCCTGCAATCGCCCATCCGCGGCCTCCATCCGGACCGGTCGATTCCAGAAGCTGAAGTGCAGTCGGCGGGTCGCGTCCGGCACCTCCAGCCGCGCTGCCGCAGCGAGCACCTCGAGATTGCCCCGCACCCGGCGATTGAGCACGGGCTCGGCCGGCACGGGTGCCGTCGGCTCGGGCGATCGCGCCCCCTGCGCGGGAACCTGGGGCCGTCGACCCGGTGAGTCGGCGCCCTCGAACTCGGGCAGTCCGGCGAACGCGCCTTCGCTGACCGTGACTTGCAGGCCTGCCATGGTGACGAGCTCGCGCAGCTCCTTGGTCGTATAGCTTGCGTGCTGCGGTCCCCGCCGGCCGACGATCCACACATCGGTGA
>JAUNUZ010000025.1:0-5798 GCA_030537915.1 Micrococcales bacterium | reverse complement strand
GCGCGGTGCAATTCCTCGAGCACTGCCGGTGGCATGTCGGTGGATTCCAGGTCTTCGGGCTCCTTGAGGAGGATGCGGGCGACGTCGACCGCCACATTGCCCACCCCGATGGTCGCGACACCTCTCACGCCGGTGAGGTCCTGGGGCAGGGCGTCCGGATGGCCTCCGTACCAGGCGACGAATTCGCGGGCCGAGCGCGACCCCGCATGGCTCTCGCTGGGGATGCCGAGCGCGACGTCCTCCACGGCGCCGACGGCGTAGATGACCGCGTCGTAGGAATCGAGCAGCTCGCGCCGCGTCACATCGTGTCCGAAGTGCACGAGCCCCCAGAAGCCGACGTCACCTTGGTCGAAGGTTCGGGCCAGGGCGTTGCCGACCGCCTTGATGTTCTCGTGATCGGGGGCGACGCCGTAGCGCAGTAGTCCGAAGGGGGTCGGTAGGCGCTCGATGAGGTCGACCTTCACCGGCACTCGGTCTTGGCCCACGAGGGCCTGCGCCGCGAACAGCCCGGCGGGTCCCGCGCCCACGATCGCAATCCGACGCTGCCGCGTCCCCATGTGGCACTCCTGCCTCGCACCGGCCTGCTGACCGGATCTGTTCCCATGCAACCACTACCTGCCCGGCTGCGGGGGATGTGGCCGGAGCGCAACGGGGTCTTCGGCGGCGGCGGCAATTCGCCCTACGGTAGGGGCGACAGGATCAAGACCAAGGAGAACCGCATGTCGTCGACCCGCGTGGGCGCCCACGTCGACCAGAGTGACCCCATCGGCTCCGCCCAGTCGGTGGGTGGCAACGTCGCGCAGATCTTCCTCGGCGACCCCCAGAGCTACAAGGGGCCGGTCGTCTCCTATCCGGGAGGATCGGCGGCGCTGCGGGTGGCGGCGCAGGAGGCGGGCGTCGATCTCTACGTGCACGCCCCGTATCCGATCAACGTGGCCTCGACGAATAACCGCATCCGGATCCCCGGGCGCAAGCTCCTGCAGGAGCACGTCACTGCGGCCGCCGAGATCGGGGCTCGCGGCATCGTCGTCCACGGCGGTCACCTGCGCGTGGGCGAGGACGCGGCCGCCGGCTTCGACAACTGGCGCAAGTGCATCGACGGGCTGGACCTGCCGATCCCCCTGCTCATCGAGAACACCGCCGGCGGCGACAATGCGATGGCGCGGCGTCTTGCGGCCATCGAGCAGTTGTGGGAGGCGATCGGTCGCGCCGAAGGCGCGGACCAGGTCGGCTTCTGCCTCGACACCTGTCACGCCCACGCGGGCGGTAACGACGTGGGCACGGTCGCCGACCGCGTCCGCGCGATCACCGGGCGCATCGACCTCGTGCACGCCAACGACTCCCGCGACGACTTCGGCTCCGGGGCCGACCGTCATACCGGGATCGGCTCAGGGCACATCGACCCCGGCGCCCTGGGCGACGTGCTCCGTGCCGCGGGTGCGCCCGTCGTCGTCGAGACACCCAGCCAGGGTCAGGCCGACGACATCAGCTGGGTCCGCGCCCACCTGAGCTGAGCCGCCCGCTTACCCGATGAGACTGCCTGGCCGCTCCTTGGCCACCTTCGATCCAGCACGCAGGGAGGCTCGCGATGGAGGACCTGCCATCAGTCCGCATCGACGCAGAACGAAATCGCCGCGTCCTGTTGGAAGCGGCCGCCGGCGCGTTGGCCCGAGATCCGGAGGCCTCCCTGAGCGAGGTGGCTCGCCTGGCCGGCTTGACGCGAGCGACGCTGTACAGGCATTTCGGGAGCCGGGACAGGCTGCTGGAGGCCCTGCGGGATGACGCACTCGCCTCCGCGGTGGGGGCCGTCGCGGCTGCACGGGTGGAGGAGGGAGCTGCGCTGGAGGCGCTGCGCCGGGTGATCACCGCTATAGCTTCCCTGGGCGGGCGGTTCTGGCCGCTGCTGATGGAGGCGGACCGGGACCCGGAGTTCGTGCGCAGCCGCGCGCAGGCGTTCGCTCCCGTCTTGGCCATCATCGAGCGGGGGCAGGTGTCCGGACAGATCAGAACCGATATCTCGCCGGAGTGGACAGTCACGGCGCTGACGGCGCTTCTCGCGGCGGCCGTGCGCCAAGCCAAGGGGGTGGCGGATCCCGGTATCGCCGACAGAGTCTTCGACACGGTGGTGTTCGGCATCCAGGGCCCTCAACCCAGAAACTAGACAGTGATGTCTCGTTTAACTACCATGCGTCCATGGGCACACCTCATCGTCAGACCTCACTCGAGCGCACTGCCGACGTCGATGTCGATGTCGATGTTCTCGTCGTCGGCGCCGGCCCGACGGGGCTCGTCGCCGCGGCGGAGGCGCTGCGGCAGGGGCTGAGCGTCCGCATCGTCGATCGGAAAGCCACGCGCGGAACCGTCTCCAAGGCGCTGGTCGTGCACGCACGCACCCTGGAGGTCTTCGACACGATGGGGATCGCCCAGGAGATCCGAGCCTTAGGTGCGCCCTTCGCCGCGCTCAACATGACCTTTGCGGACGGCCGGCGGCAGGTGCGCGTGGACCTGCTCGACCTGCCGTGGGGTGACACGGCCTACCCATATTGGCTGTCCGTCCCGCAGTACGACACCGAGCGCGTGCTCGAAGCGCACCTGGGGAGTCTGCATGGGGCTGTGGAATGGTCGTCGCGCCTGCGGGAGCTCAGAGACCGCGGCGCCTGCCTGGAAGCTGTCTTGGAGCGGGCCAGCGGCGCGGAGACGGTGCGGGCACGTTGGGTCATCGGTTGTGATGGCGGCCGCAGCACGGTGCGCGATCAGTGCGGCATCAACCTCGCGCGCACGGGCGCCGGCACGACCTTCCTTCTGGCAGACGCCAAGAGCACCAGCGATCTCGTCGAGGACGAGGGCTACCTGCACCTGGCCAGCCAGGGTCTGCTGCTCATCGTTCCCATGCCGGAGCCGGGGCGCTGGCGGTTGATCGCCCACGTGCCGACCCCCGAGCTCGGCACGGACGGCGACGTGCCCGTCATCGACGCCGCCGGTCTTGACGAGATCATCCGAGCACGCTGCGGGATCGAATTCGGAAGCCACGACGTGTCCTGGACCTCACAGTTCGATCTCACCCACGGGGTGGCTGATCGTTTCCGGGCAGGGCGGGTCTTCCTGGCCGGCGACGCAGCCCACATACACAGCCCTGTGGGCGGTCAGGGCTTGAACACCGGCGTGCAGGACGCGCACAACGTGATCTGGAAGATCGCGCAAGCCCGTCACCTGTCACCGCAGCGGGCGGAGGATCTGCTGAACAGCTACGAGTCGGAGCGCCGCGGGACGGCCGTGCCGATGGTCCGCGGCGTGGCACGAACCACGACGATCCTGACCTGTCGGCGCTGGCTGGTTCGACGGGTCGTGGGGTGGCTCGCACCCCGCGCTCTCCGCCGGCCGCGCATCCAGGCGAGGCTGGGGCGGGGCGTCGGGATGCTCAACCTGTCGTACGCGGGCAAGTCCCGCCGCGCCGGAACACTGACGAACGGCCTGAAGATGGGGCGTCGCATGCCCAATCCCGAGCTCAGCGACAAAGGCAGGCTCTTCGATCGTATGCACAGCATCGGATACCACTGGGTCGTCCTGGCCGATAGCGACGCTCCTATCCCAGACCCGTCGGCGGCGCACTGGCGGGGCGTTCCAGTTGTCTTCCTCAAACGCACAGATATCCGTGATCCGAAGGGCTATCCGCGCCATTCCAAGGTAGTGCTGGTCCGTCCGGACGGCTACATCGCCGCGGTTGGGGCAGGCCCGGAGTCGCTTGCAGATGCGGTGCTGCCCACCGCCTTTTCGGTGGCCGATGCCAGGACCGCCGACCGTGTTGGGAGAGTCTGATGGATTGGGTCCTGGGCGGCCTTCCGCTGCACGCGCTGCTTGTCCACTTCACCGTGGTCGTCATCCCTGCCGCCGCGCTGGCGGTAGCACTCAGCGCCGTGTGGCCTGCTGCCAGACGACGGCTCGGTATCGTCACCCCAGTCCTCGCGGCGCTCGCACTCGTCGCGGTGCCGTTGACGGTCAATGCCGGGAACTGGCTGTACGAGCGGGTCGCGCAGACACCGGACGTGCAAGAGCACCAGGAGATCGGCACATCGCTCCTGCCGTGGGCTATCGCACTCTTCGTCTTCGCCGCATTGCAATGGGGGTGGTCCCGTATCGACCGGAAGGCCGCGCGTACCGGCACTCTGCGATCCCGGCGAAGCGTACGACGGGGCGTGGCAGTCGTGTTGATAGTTGGGGCGCTGATCAGCGCAGTGGGTTCCGTCGTCACGGTGGTGCGGATCGGCGATTCCGGAGCCCGGGCGGTATGGACCGGGAAATTCACCGCAGGCCCCTAACTCCTGCTCGGCCCGCACCACCAATCGCCGAGGACTCAGGGGTCAATCGGTCGGGGCAGGGTGCGCGTCAGTGGGAGGCGACGGGTCCTTCGGGGGATGCGCGGCGCCCGCGCGCGAGGAGGGGCGCCAGCACGATGGCCCCGGCGGCCAGCGCGGCGGCGGTCCCGATTCCGAAGCCGATCCCACCGGCCAGAGCCGAGAGTTCAGCGGCGCCGGAGGCAGCCAGCGCGGCGGTGCGCGTCGACATGACCGTGATGACGAGCGCGGTCCCCGCGGCCGCGGCGACCTGCTGGAGCGTGCCGAGCAGGGCGCTCCCGTGCTCGTAGAGGTTCGGCGCCAGACTGCCGAGGCCGACCGTGAAGATCGGCGTGAAGATGAAGGCCAGCGAGACGCTCATGACGATGTGCAGCGCGAGGAAGACGGGCCACGAGGCCCACGTCGTCGCCCACCCCATGACGCTGAGACCGGCGACGAAGACGAGCGCGCCCGGCACGACGAGGAGCCGCGCGCCAACCCTGTCGTAGAGCCGACCGACGCCCGGGCCCAAGAGCCCCATGAGCAACGCGCCGGGCATCAGCAGTAACCCGGCCTGCAGGGTGCTCAGGCCGAGCACCCGCTGCAGGTGAATCGGGAGCAGGATGACCGCACCCATGAGCGCCATGAACGACAGCGCCATGATGCTCACGGCGACGATGTACTCGCGGTTGCGCAGCACGCGCAGGTCCAGGAGCGGGAACCCGCCGCGGCGCACCAACGATACCTGCCGCAGCGCGAAGAGCACGAGTGCGCCGACGCCGACGCCGACGCAGCCAGCAGGTGGCAGCACCGCGTGCGCATCCCCGCCCAGCTGGCTCAGTCCGTAGACGAAGCCGCCGAACCCGATGACCGTGAGGACCACGCTGGGCAGGTCCAGCGCGCCGCCGCGCGGCTCGCTCTCACGGGCGAGCATCCGGAAGCCGAGGACCGCCACGCCTACCGCGATCGGCAACACGACGCCGAAGAGCCAGCGCCACGAAGCGACCGACAGGACGAGACCGGACACAGCCGGGCCCAGCGCCGGCGCGACCGAGATAGCCAGCGAGACGTTGCCCATGACCCGTCCCCGCTCCCGCTCGGGGACGAGCACCAGGACCGTGGACATGAGCAGCGGCATCATGATCGCGGTGCCGCAGGCCTGGACGACACGACCGATGAGCAACACCGGGAACGCGGGTGCGAGCGCACAGATGAGTGTGCCCAGGGTGAACGAGCTCATCGACATGAGGAAGGCCGTGCGCCGTCCGACCCGTTGCAGCAGCCACCCGGTCGTCGGGATGACTATCGCCATGGTGAGCATGAAGCCGGTCGAGAGCCACTGCGCGGCGCGCGCATCGATGCCCATGACGTCCATGAGCACGGGGATGGCGTTCGTCATGATCGTCTCGTTGAGGATGACCACAAAGGCGGCCACCGTCAGCACCCGCAGAATCGTGCGATTACGGC
>JAUNUZ010000024.1 GCA_030537915.1 Micrococcales bacterium | reverse complement strand
ATGACGAGCCAACAGTTCCTCCTGCGGGACGAGCAGGTCCAAGGTGCCCTTGCCCACGTCGAGACGGATCGTGTCCCCGTCGTGCACGAAGGCGATCGGCCCGTCGTCGACGGCCTCCGGTGCGACGTGACCGACGCACAGGCCCGTCGTGCCGCCGGAGAAGCGGCCATCGGTGAGCAACATGACGTCCTTGCCCAGGCCGGCGCCCTTGATCGCACCAGTGACCGCGAGCATCTCGCGCATCCCCGGGCCACCCTTGGGCCCCTCGTAGCGGATGACCACGACATCGCCGGCGCTGAGCAAACCGTCCTCGACGGCCCTCATCGCGTCGTGCTCGCCGTCGAAGACCCGTGCCGTGCCCTCGAAGACGTCGGAGTCGAAGCCGGCCGACTTCACGACCGCACCCTCCGGTGCGAGCGAGCCCAACAGGATCGTCAGTCCGCCCGTGGGGTGAATCGGCGCAGTCATCGCTCGGATCACCTTGCCGTCCGGGTCCGGGGTGGCCATCCCTTCGAGGTTTTCGGCGACGGTGCGCCCCGTGACCGTGAGGCAGTCGCCGTTGATCATCCCGGCGTCCAGCAGTGCCTTCATGACGACGGGCACGCCACCGATCCGGTCGACGTCGGTCATCACGTGCTGCCCGAAGGGCTTGACGTCGGCCAGGTGCGGCACCTTGGCGCCGACCCGGCGGAAGTCGTCGATACTCAGGTCGACGTCGGCCTCGTGGGCCATTGCCAAGAGGTGCAAGACCGCGTTCGTCGAGCCGCCGAAGGCCATCACGACGGCGATCGCGTTCTCGAAGGCCGGCTTGGTCATGATGTCGCGGGCGGTGATCCCCTGGCGCAGCAGCTCGACAACGGCCTGCCCGGAGCGCCGGGCGAAACCGTCGCGCCGACGGTCCGTCGCGGGCGGAGCTGCCGACCCGGGCAACGACATCCCGATAGCCTCGGCGGCCGAGGCCATCGTGTTGGCGGTGTACATGCCTCCGCAGGCGCCCTCGCCCGGACAGATGGCCCGCTCGATGGCGTCGACGTCGACGCGGGACATCAGGCCGCGCGAGCACGCCCCGACGGCCTCGAAGGCGTCGATGATCGTGACCTGCTTCTCCGACCCGTCCGACATCTTGGCGATCCCCGGCAGGATCGAACCCGCGTAGAGGAAGACCGATGCGAGGTCGAGCCGCGCGGCCGCCATGAGCATGCCGGGCAGGGACTTGTCACACCCGGCCAAAAGCACCGACCCGTCGAGGCGCTCGGCCTGCATGACGGTCTCCACCGAATCGGCGATGATCTCGCGCGACACGAGCGAGAAGTGCATGCCCTCGTGGCCCATCGAGATGCCGTCAGACACGCTGATCGTGCCGAACTCCAGCGGGTAACCGCCGGCCGCGTGCACGCCGTCCTTGACGGCCTTGGCCAAGCGGTCCAGCGAGAGGTTGCACGGCGTGATCTCGTTCCAGGAGCTCGCTACGCCGATCTGGGGCTTGGCGAAGTCCTCGTCACCCAAGCCCACGGCCCGCAGCATCCCGCGGGCCGCCGTACTCTCCAGCCCGTCGGTCACGTCGCGGCTGCGCGGCTTGATATCCGGACCGGGTGCTGTGCTCTTCGTCATAATCGCATCCTAGACCGCGGCCCCGACAGCTCCTCGGGACGAGGAGTGGACTCCGGTCAGGGCATACGGAAGCGATCTCAGCGGCGATAGGCGATGGCGTCGATGACGAGGGTCGATCGCGCTCGGGCGGGCGCATTGACGATTTTCACCGCATGCCGGCCCCAGGCCAGCGGGATGCTGGCGAGCACCTGGCGATCGCTCGTGCGGGCGGCGGAGGTGTCGACCTTGGCGCGTAGGACACCGTCGACATAGACGCGCGCCAACGAACCGCGGGCGTGCTTGGTGCCGATGATGTCGATCCGGTTGGAGGCGACAGCCGGGCGACTCAACCAGGCACCGCGGGTGGACGTGCGCGCGTAGGTCGATGCGTAGAAGGCCGATCCGCGCCCCGTCGTCCACCCACGGCTCGCGGCATAGCCGCGGGCGTTCGAGTCGGTCGCGAAGGTCACCGTGCGCCAAGCGGACCAGGGGTTCGACCCGCTGACCCGGGCCTGCACCTGGTAGCTCGCTCCCGCTACCCCTGGCAGGGTCGCCGACGTCTTGGCGGTCCTGGTGAGCCATGCTTTGGCCGCGCCAACCGTGCGTCCTGCGCCGCCGCCCACTCCGATGACCCGGGTGCGCACGTCGTAACGGACGGCGGGCTGCCCCGCGGTGCCACCCCCGGACCAGCGAACCGGCACGGCCGGTCCGCGGGCGAGGGTCGCGTCGACCGCCGGGACGGTAACGAGCACCGGCTTGACGGCGGCCTTGGTCGCAGGGGCCGGGCGCACCGTCACGGTCGCCGTCGTGCCCGCCGAGTGCACGGTCACCGTCACCCCGGAGCCATAGGAACGAAACGTGCCGCCGACGGGCACCTGTCGCGACTGGTCCGATACGCGGCCGGTCGGCGTGGCGTCCAGCACGACCGAGCCGCGCTGCTCGTAGGCAGTCGAGTCGACGCGTAACACGCGCACGCCGTTGGGAACGTTCGCGTACAACCGGTAGTCGCGACCGGAGCGGACCCGGTATTCGACGTAGTAGACCGCGGACGTCTTGGGGTCCACAACGCGTAGGGCGCGCAGCCCGGACTGCGCCGACATGGGTCGCAGCTTCACCGTGCGCGGCTGGTCCTGGATCTTGACGAGGTCGGATCCCCCGAGCAGGCCGATCCGGTGCGCCTGCACGGAGGACAATGCGCCGGCTCCGTTGGTGGCGGAGGCGGCCATGACGTCCCAGGGGTAGCCGTACTCGATGATCCCGCAGCCCGCAGGGACGGCGGCCAAGTTCACGTCGCTCTTCGTGCAACGCAGCGACTTGGCGTGGCCCAGCCCGAGGTTGTGGCCGATCTCGTGGGCAAGAACCGGCCACGCCGAGTCGGACACCATGGCCACGCCACCGCTGTTGATGTCGGAGCCGATGGAGGCCAGCCCGTAGACGCAACCCCCGCGCTGATAGGCCTCCTCGGGGTAGGAGACGACCAGATGCTCGTTGCGGCCCTCGACGAATCCCGTGCGCTTGGCGGCCTCGGACCAGACGGCTCGGGCATCACCGCCGCACCCCAGGCTGGAGACGTAGCGCGGCGAAATGGAGTCGACGACGAAGGTGATGCGCCCATTGGACTGCTCGGACCAGTAGGCCGAGGCGGCCGCCACCTGGGCGCGCAGCTCGGTGACGGTAGTGCTCGTCCCGGACACACCCTTGGGGACCGCGACGGCGATCGTCAGTCGATGCACGGCGGCGCTGGACGAGGCCTGTGCTGCCGCCGAGAGCACGTGTGCCGCGGAGCCCTGCAGTTCGGTCCCCGTCGAGGCAGCGCTGGCCAGGGTAGCGGCGGCCAGGGTGGACGTGGACGGCTCGGGGGAGGCGTCGCTCGCCCGCGCCAGATCGCCTCTGGACAGCACGACGGAGGAGCCTTCCAGGGTGCGGGCCGACTCACCCCGGCCGGCAGCCGACACGACCGGTGCCGGGACAGCGACGGTGGTGCTCACCGTGCTGCCTGCGGAGATACCTGCCAGGACCGACTCGGCGACGGGGACGTAGGTGCCGTCGGGTGTCCGCAGCGCGGTCATGACGTCTTCGGCAGCTGCCGGCCGGGCCGAGGCGGTGTGCGGGGAGTCTCCGGGTGAGGTGACCTCACCCGGACCAAGCGCGTGCGGTCCCTCCTCGGCGGGGCTGACGATGCGGACGACTGCCCCTCGCACCTCCACCTTTGCGGCATCCGTCGAGGTGTTCGCTCCGGCGTGCGCGATGGTCGGTGCACCGACCATCGAGGTGAACAGGACACCCGCCAAGACCGACAGACATACCCGTGCTCCGGCCGGCCGCATCGCAGCATCCCCTTCTGGACAGTCCTGGGAGCCGCCAGCGCAGACCTCCCTGCGGGCCTCATCGGCCGGGAGGGCACGCTCTCTGACCGTTTAAGGCGCGTCGTAGTTGCGACGTGGCGAATCGGGGGTTCGGCAGGGGCGATTCGATGACGTGATGTCCGTCGCCTTGGCGGCTGGGCCACGCCGGAGGAGACGGAGGGTCTTGCGCCACGACGCGTACGTGTTGACGCAGAGCCCGCGGCTCGCCGAGACCGCGCTCAACCGACTCGGCAACGCTCAGGGCCGGTGAAAGGCGACGATCGCGGTGTCCTCGCCCGGGAACTGCGCCCAGCTTCCCGGGTGGCCTACGACGGCAACGGCGGCCGGTGGCCACCCGTGAGCGGGTCGGGCCTCCTGCTGCTGCGGCAGGTGATCGGCGAGATTCAGGGCCAGCGCCGGCACCCCAGGGGCATGGCCGATGACGACGAGGGTCGACACATCCTCCGGCACGGCGTGGATCGATTCGACGATGTCCTGGGGGTCCGCGTCGTAGAGCGCGGCGTCGCTGTAGACGTCCTGGGCCTCGAGTCCGCCTCGGCGCAGGCCCTCCCAGGTCTGCCGGGTGCGCGTCGAGGGGCTGATGACGACGGCGTCGGGGCGCACCCCCTGTGCCAGCAGCCACTCCCCGACGGCCGCCGCGGTCCGGCGGCCCGATGCCGTCAGCTCACGGCCGAGATCCCCCTCGGACGACGAGCCCTTGGCCTGGGCGTGCCTCAGGAGGACAAGAATGCGCAGTTCGGGGGCGTCGACCATGACGCCATTCTGCTGGGCGCGTCAGCGGCCGGCGCTGCGGCTGTCCGACAACCGGACACCGGCTTGCGCCGCATGGGGTAGGTAAGGCTAACCTCACATTCGTGATCGTCTGCCACTGCCGCATCGTCACCGACCGGGACATCGCCAACGCGATGGACGAGGGTGCCCGAACCCTGGCGGGCGTCTGCCAAGCCACCGGAGCGGGTCAGTCATGCGGTGGATGCATCTTCGGCGTACGCGCGGTCGTTGCCGCCTACGCTAAGACCGTCCCGTGCCCCGTGCACCCCATCGCAGCCCTGAACGAGGTCCCAGATGCAGCCACGCAGCCCGCGCATCGTCGAGTTGCTTAACAAGGCCTTGACCCTAGAACTCACCGTGACCAACACGTATTTCCTCAACGCCCGGATGCTCGACAGCTGGGGGCTGACCAAGCTCGGCAAGGTGTTCTACGACTTGTCGATCGATGAGATGCGCGACGCGGACGACCTGATCCAGCGGATTCTCTTCTTCGACGGCCACCCGAACGTGCAGCGCCTCAACCCGATCACCGTCGGCGAGAACGCGGCCGAGATGCTACGGCTGGCCAAGGAGGGCGAATACGAGGCGGTCGAGCAGTTCAATGCGTCCGCCAAGGAGTGCCACGAGCTCGCGGATCACGGCACGGCCGCCGTCTTCGAAGAGATGGTCCGCGACGAAGAGAAGCACGCCGACTACTTCGAGGGCCAGCTCGAGGGCATCGCCCGTGTCGGCTACGAGAACTATCTAGCGGTCCAGCTGGGCACGGACGGTCCGGACGAGGGCTGAGCACCGACTCCGACGTCGCGCAAATGGCGCGCACGTCACGATCACGGCGAGGCATGCAGCCCCGCTGCTCGGCTCAGCTACTGAGCGAGCAGGGCGGGGCGTGCCTGTCGCGGGCTCCCCAGACCACGCCATCCCGGCTCCCGCCTAACCGTTCTGCACGCTGATCGGGCTTCCGGCCCGGTAGGCATCGACCTGCTGGCGCAAGAATCGCCCGATACGCGGCAAGAAGGCGTCTGTGTTGCCGCCGGCATGCGGGGCGATGAATACGCCGGGGGTCGCGAACAGCGGGTGATCCTGCGGCAGCGGCTCGGGCTCGGTCACGTCCAGCGCCGCCCGCACCCGATGAGAACCGCAGGCCTCGATGAGCGCGTCGGTGTCCACGACCTTGCCGCGAGCGACATTGACCAGGAGCGCTCCGGGGCGCATCCGCGCCAGCGCGTCGGAGTCGATGAGGTGCTCGGTGGCAGGGGTGAGCGGCACGATGAGGATGACGATGTCGGCTCCGAACAGCAGGTCGGGTAGCTCCTCGATGCCGTGCACGCGATCGATAAGGCCGTCGCCGCCACGAGCGCGGGACGCTACGACGCTCACGTCGACCTCGAAGGGCTGCAGGCGCCGCACGATCGCCCGGCCGATGTGGCCGTATCCGACGACGAGCACACGCCGGTCCGCCAGCCCCGGGCTGAGGCTGCTCTCCCAGCGGCCACGTCGCTGGGCGTCGACGTAGTCCGGGATGTTGCGCTGCGCCGCGAGGATCAGCGTCAGGGCCATCTCGGCGGTCGCGGCGTCATGAACGCCCGGCGCGTTCGACAGCGTCGCTCCCGGGGGCACGAATGGCAGCGCGTGCTCGAAGCCCGCGCTGACGAGCTGGACGTGCCGCAACTGGCCCAGCGTGCGCAGAGTCTGCAGTTGGCCGCCGCGGAAGAACTGCGGGCCGACCAGGAACTCGGCCTGCGCGACACCGGCAGGTGGCTCGCCGTCGAGATCCCACACGACGACGTCGACGTCCTCGATCGGTCCGAGGCTGCGGGCGATCTCCTCGTTCGGCAGGCAGATCCACATGTCAGCCGTCCACCACGCCGAGCGTGGCGAGGATGAGCTGGCGAGCCTTGGCCGCGTCCGCCTGGCCCCGCATCTCCTTCATGACCTGGCCGATGAGCGCGCCGGCGGCTTGCACCTTGCCGCCGCGCACCTTGTCCGCAACGGCCGGGTTCGCGGTGATGACAGTGTCGACCGCGGCCTGCAGCGCGCCATCGTCGCGGACGAGCCGGAGCCCGCGGGCGTCGGCCACCTGCTCCGGATCCCCTTCACCGGCGAGCACCCCATCGAGGACCTGTCGGGCCATCGCGTCGGTGAGCCGACCTGCGGTGACCATCGCGTCGAGGCCGGCGACCTGCTCCGGCGTCAGGGGGACGTCGGCGAGCTCTCGCCCATCCGCGTTGGCGCGCCGTAGCACCTCGCCCATCCACCACTTGCGCGCGCCCGCCGGGGATGCGCCGGCCAGCACGGAGGCGTCGATGAGGTCGAGCGCCCCGGCGCCGACGACGTCGCGCATGTCGAGATCCGATGCGCCCCATTCGCCCTGAAGTCGCTTGCGTCTTTGTCCCGGCGGCTCGGGCAGAGTCGCGCGCAGCTCCTCGACCCTTTCCCGACTCGGAGCGATCGGCGCCAGATCCGGCTCTGGGAAATAGCGGTAGTCGTCCGCGTCCGATTTGGGTCGCCCCGATGTCGTGGAGCCGGTGTCCTCGTGCCAGTGCCGGGTCTCCTGGAGCACGCTGGCGCCACTGCTGAGAACGGCGCCGTGACGAGTCATCTCGTAGGCGACCGCTCGCTCCACCGACCGCAGGGAGTTGACGTTCTTCGTCTCGGTACGGGTGCCGAGTGGGACCACCGCCTGCTCGGCTCCGAGGCGGTCGGTGCCCGCGCGCGCCCGGAGCGAGACGTTCGCGTCGCACCGCAGCGAGCCCTGCTCCATCCTTGCGTCGGAGACGCCCAGGGCGCGCGTCAGATCGCGCAGCGCGCTGACATACGCCCGCGCGATGGCCGGGGCATGCTCCCCCACCCCAACCAGCGGTCGGGTGACGATCTCGATCAGGGGTATGCCCGCGCGGTTGTAGTCGATGAGGCTGTAGTCGGCACCGTGGATACGGCCCGTGGATCCGCCGACGTGGGTCAGCTTGCCGGCGTCCTCCTCCATGTGGGCCCGCTCGATCTCGACCCGGTACGTGGCCGTGCCACCGGCGCCGTCGTCGTATTCGACGTCGAGGTAGCCGCCGTAGGCAATCGGCTCGTCGTACTGGCTCGTTTGGAAATTCTTCGGCATGTCCGGATAGAAGTAGTTCTTCCGTGCGAAGCGGCAGCTCTGCGCGATGTCGCAATTGAGCGCGAGACCGATCCGCATCGCCGACTCGACGGCGACAGCGTTGACGACCGGCAACGCCCCGGGTAGACCGAGGCAGACCGGGCACACCTGGCTGTTCGGCTCGGCGCCGAATCCGGTCGGGCAGCCGCAGAACATCTTCGTGGCCGTCGACAGCTCGACGTGCACCTCTAACCCGATGACGGGATCGAAGCGCTCCAGGACCTGCTGGTAGCTCAGGACATCACCGATGGTGGTGCTCATGCGCTCTCCTTCGAAGTCGTCCGCAGGTCGGGTAGGAAGGCCGCCGGCATGCTGACGTCGGGGATCCGGTCCAGCAGCGACCCGCCCCACACGTGCTGCAGGTCCCGCTCGATGGCGGCACCGACGGTGTACAGCCGCTCGTCGGCCATCGCGGGCGCGAGGATCTGTAACCCGACCGGCAGCCCGTCCTCCGGCGCCAGGCCGATGGGAACAGAGAGGCCGGGGATACCCGCGAGGTTGGCCGGGATCGTGGCGAGGTCGAGCAGGTACATCGCCAGCGGGTCATCGATCTTCTCCCCGATGCCGAAGGCCGTGATCGGCGAGGTCGGCGAAATCAGCACGTCGACCTGCTCGAAGGCGGCGGCGAAGTCCTGCGCGATGAGGGTGCGGACCTTGAGGGCTTGCCCGTAGTACGCGTCGTAGTAACCGGAGGACAGCGCGTAGGTGCCGAGGATGACTCGGCGCTTCACCTCGTCGCCGAAGCCGGCGTCGCGCGTGGCCGCCATCACCTGCTCGGCGCTCGGCGCCGCCACCCCGGCGGGCCGGACCCGCAGCCCGTAGCGCATCGCGTCGTAGCGGGCCAGGTTGCTACTGGCCTCCGAGGGGAGAATCAGGTAATAGGCGGCGACGGCGTAGGAGACGTGCGGGCAGGAGACGTCGACGATCTGCGCGCCCGCGGCCTGCAGGAGCGTGACGGCCTCATCGAAGCGCTGCTGCACCCCCGGCTGGTAGCCCTCACCTGCGAGTTCGCGCAGGATGCCGACGCGCATGCCGCGGACATCGGCTTGACGCGCGGCCGCGACCACCGGTGGCACCGGAGCGTCCAGGCAGGTGGAGTCCAGCGCGTCGTAACCCCCGATGACCTCGTGCAGGAGCGCGGTGTCGAGCACCGTCCGGGCGCACGGGCCGATCTGATCCAGGCTGCTGGCAAGAGCGATGATGCCGTAGCGCGAGACACCGCCGTACGTCGGCTTCGTCCCGACGGTGCCGGTGACCGCCGCCGGCTGACGGATGGATCCGCCGGTGTCCGAGCCGATCGCGAGCGGTGCCTCGAAGCCGGCTAGCGCCGCCGCCGAGCCGCCGCCGGAGCCACCCGGGATCCGCGAGGTGTCCCAGGGGTTGCGCGTCGGACCGTAGGCGGAGTGCTCGGTCGAGGAGCCCATCGCGAACTCGTCCATGTTCGTCTTGCCGAGGATCGGCATCCGCGCCTCGCGCAACCGCCGCACGACCGTCGCGTCGTACGGCGGGATCCAGCCCTGCAGGATCCGCGAGCCGGCTGTCGTGACCAGCCCCGCAGTGCAGGCGACGTCCTTGACGGCGATCGGCACCCCGGCCAACGGCGAGAGCTCCTCGCCCCGCGCCCGGGCGGCGTCGACCTCGCGCGCTGTCGCCAGCGCACCCTCGTCATTACGCGCGAGGAAGGCGTGCAGCGCCTCGTCGACGCCGTCGATGCGCCCCAGGTGGGCCTGCACGACCTCCACTGCGCTGACGTCCTTGGCGATCATGACCTGCGCGAGCTGCGCCGCGGTCAGTCGCACGAGGTCTTGCGTTGGCGTGCCGGGGCTGTTCACGGGATTTCCTTCGTCGAGCTGCAGAGGGACTACCAGCCGAGGAGCCGGGGTGCGGGCGGCCGGGCAGGGATGTCAGGCGGTGAGCCGGGCCCTACTCCTCCCCGAGAATGCGCGGGACTTCGAAGCGCTGACCCTGGCTCTGGGGCGCGCCCGCGAGAGCCTGGTCCGGCGTCAGGCCCGGGCGCACCTCGTCCGGGCGGCTGATGTTCAGGAGTCGGACCGGGTGCGACATCGCCGGAACGTCGACCGAGGCGACCTCGCCGACGACGGCGACGGCATCGAGGATCGCGGCCAGCTCCCCCGACATCCGCGTCAGCTCGGAATCGGAGAGGTCAATGCGGGCGAGCATCGCCAGGTGGGCGACCTGGTCGCGTGAGATCGACGACATGTGGGCCAGTTTAGAGCGGGGCGCCGACAACCTCCACGAGCCGCCGGAATGCCTGCGTGCCCCGCGCCGTGACGGCCGCGTGCGCAGCCGGGCCGACGACCGGGTCCCCGGCTCGGTGTCCGGGCCCGTCGACCTCCCAGGCCCCCGCCGCGAGCAGCCGGACACCGGCCAGCCGGGCGGGATCGACGCCCAGGCTCAACCCGGCGCCCCAGCGGCGCAGGCGGCGGCGCAGTACGTCGGGCACCACCCACCACGGGGCCTCGAAGCGCTGGGCCCACACGATCGGATCACCCGGTGCCGTGAGCGCGAAGCGCACGGGTCGGCGCGGCCGCCCCAGCGGGTCGACGACGGGATAGTCGGCGGCCCCGCGGACGCCCGGGCCTGCCCCGGGCGAGGCGATGTGCACGACGCGGTCGGCCCGCAACCCCACGGACTCGGCTGCGCCGATGATCGTGCCGCCGTAGGAATGACCTAGGACGGTCAGCGGCGCGCCCGTGGGCATCGGCAGACCCGCGACGAAGTCGAGCAGCGCCGGCGCGGCGGCGAGCGCGAAGCGGGCGAAGAGCGCGTGTGTGCCGATCGCGAGCGGGAAGTCGGCGCCCATCCACGCGATGACGGCAGTCCCGCCTCCCCCGGCGTCTCGGGAAGCCTCGCCGGGAGCCTCTGCGGGCGCGGCTGCCTCGGCGAGGTCGCGGGCCACCTGAGTGGGCATATGGAAACCGCGAACAGCGGTCCCGGTCCCGGGGACGAAGACGGCCACTGCGCCCGTGTGCTCATCGAGGGTGCCCCAGAGCTCTGCCAGGCGTCCCCTACCCGAGCCGCCGCCGGGGTCGAAGAGCAGCAGGCGGCGACGGCCCCGGACCGCGGGGCGCGCCCTCTGGGCATGGTCGGGACTCGGGCGCGGCGCGCGAATCCCGCAGGCCACACCGATGACCGGGTCGTACAGGAGGCCCTGGTAGAGGCGGATTCTGACCCGTAGGTCGTGGCGCAGCAGGCCCGGCAGGTCGACCCGCCTAGTCGTCACGAAGGACGTCAGGCGGTCGCGCGTCAACCAGGCGCGCAACAGCTGGGCCCGGGCGCAGCGCCACCAGCGCTGCCCGTCCACGGCCCGCCGGGCGATGGCGCGTACCTCGAGCTCGACGTCGGCTCGGCGAGCGCGCCCGAGCTCGGTCCGCAGCAGGATCCGGTTCGCGGCGACGCGCGCGGCGACCGGGGCGCCGTCCAGCGAGCCAAAGACGCTGGGCCACAGCATCGCCGCCGTCACCGCGGGATCACCCGCCAACTCAAGGGCAGCACGGCGCTTCTCGATCGTCGCAAGTCGCTGCGCCGAGTCGTCAACGGGGTCCTTGCGGCCCAACGACGAAGCGGCCGCGATCGGCCCAGGCAGGAGCTGTAGATCGGTGGCGCCCGCGGCCGTCAGGGCCTCGGCAGCCTCGGGCCGTGCTGCCAGCAGGCCCGCGACCTGGCTGCTCGGGGCCGTTCGAAGCGACGAGCGCAGCGCGCGGGCATCGGTCGGATCTACCTCCACACTCACCTGCGGGACTGCGAGGCGGGCGAGCACGCTGCCCGGGGGCACGCGCCGAATCCCCGCCTCCAGCGCCCGACGGCACTCGACATCCGCCCGTGACAGGGCGTCGGTGTACCCCCTGATCTCGGCGCGTAGCGCCCGAATGCGCCTGTGCCGCAGCCCGGTCGCGACGAGCCGTTCATGGGCCTGCGCAAGCGAAGCCCCGTGCAGCTCCAGCGCTCCGGCCAGGGCGCCGAAGGCATCGCGTGCGGCGTACAGGGCCGCGCAGAGGTCATCGAGCGGATGCTCGCGCGCGTCGACCCCCGGGGTCGCGGGCGGGGCAAGGGCCGGACACAGGGGCGCCGTGCGGCGGCGTGCCTCCTCCAACCGCCCGAGGTGGCCATCGAGTTGGCTGACCAGATCGCGCACCCGCTGCGGGTCCTGGCGCATCCACGGGTGGACGACCGGTGTCGTGGCCACGGACACCCCGAGGCCCAGGATGCTCCGCAGGCGGTCTGGCCCGCGCGGCAGGCAAGCCGGTCGCGTCCTTGTCATGACCGGTGTGGCGCCGGTGCCTGCGACACCGTAGGCGCCGCGATCGCGCCGGTCAGGCCCGAACCTTGCGAGTCCGAGCGATCCGAGGCGACCTCGACCGCGTCCGCGAGGTCCCCGAGGGCGAGACTCAACGCCACCCCGAGGTCATAGACGACGTTCGCCGTCGTCGACTCGGGTAGCACTGCCGCGGCGCCCTCGATGATCTCGGGGAAGCCGCGACGCCCGGCGAGGTCACGCCAGAGCCAGGCCACTTCTGCGGCCTCAGTCATCGACGTCCGCAGACCGCGGATCCGGCTCATCGGGCTCAACGGGCTCAGCCGGCTCGCCGCCCGCCTCCACGGGGGCCACCGCCTGCGCACCGCCCGCCAGCAGCGCGACGAACTCATCTTCGTGCAGGATCCGCAGGCCCAGCTCCTCTGCCTTGGTTGCCTTGGACCCGGCGTTCTCGCCCACGACGACGAAATCGGTCTTCTTGCTCACCGAGCCGGCTGCTTTGCCGCCGCGGGACAGGATCGCCTCCTTGGATTCATCGCGCGAGAATCCGGTGAGCGAGCCGGTGACGACCACGGTCAACCCCTCCAACGTCCGAGTGACCGAGGCGTCGCGTTCGTCGGCCATCCGCACCCCAGCAGCGGTCCAGGCCTCGACGATCCGACGGTGCCAGTCGACGTCGAACCACGCGAGCACCGACTCGGCGATGACACCGCCGACGCCCTCGACATCGGCGAGCTGCTCGACGCCGGCCTCTCGGATCTCCGGAAGGGATCC
>JAUNUZ010000490.1 GCA_030537915.1 Micrococcales bacterium | reverse complement strand
GCACCGAGTTCACCAGCAGGGCCATCCTGAAATGGGCCGAGCGAAATGACGTCGTGGACCGCCCCCCGTTTCGACCGGACAGTTTGGCATGATCATGGAAGGCCCAAGCCTGTGCTTGGGGACATGCTTATGCCCAACGAAACCCATCGCCGCGTCGAGGTCATCACCGGCCTGGCCGGACGCCGTTACTGGCCGGCGCATGAGAAGCTGCGCATCATCGAAGAAAGCCTGGTTCCGGGGGAGTCCGTCTCCGCCGTAGCCAGACGCAACGGCGTGGCGCCGAACCTGCTGTTCCGGTGGCGCCGGCTGATGGATGAGGGTGGTGCGATGGCCGTGGGATCAAACGAGCCGGTGGTCGGCGCCTCCGAGGTCCGCAAGCTCGAGGACAAGGTTCGCGCCTTGGAGCGAATGCTTGGTCGCAAGACTATGGAGAACGAGATTCTGCGCGAGGCATTGGATCTGGCACGGGCAAAAAAACAGACGTGGCATCTGCCGTCGCCGCCCAGGGACGGTTCCCAATGAGCCGCGTGGCCGAGGTCCTGGAGGTGAGCCGGTCGCAACTGCATGCACGGGCGTCCAGCGTGGCCAAGGTCCGCGGGGTCTACATCAAGGCGGACGACATCGAACTGCTGCCCACCATCCGCCGTCTTGTCGATCAGCGCCCGACCTATGGCTATCGCCGCCTCACGGCGCTGCTCAATCGAGAGCGGTGCGGCCTCGGGCTGGAGCCGGTCAACCGCAAGCGCGTGCTGCGCATCCTCGGCCAGCACGGCCTGACACTGGAGCGCTCCACCGGCCGCCGCGAAAGCCGCGTCCACGACGGCAAGGTCGCCGTCATGGCCTCAGACCTGCGCTGGTGCTCCGACGCCTTGGAGATTGGATGCTGGAACGGCGACAAGGTCCGTGTCGCCTTCATCATCGACGCCTTCGACCGCGAGATCATCGCGCATGTCGCCGTGGCAGGCGCCGGGATCAGCGGCTCGGATGTCCGCGACATGATGCTGGCCGCCGTCGAACGCCGCTTCAGCACCGATCGTGCCCCGCACCGGATCGAGCACCTCTCCGACAACGGCAGCTGCTACACCGCGAAGGACACCCGCGACTTCGCCACGGCCCTCGGCCTCGTTCCCTGCTTCACGCCCGTCCGGTCACCTGAAAGCAATGGCATGAGCGAGTCCTTCGTGAAGACTCTCAAACGCGACTACGTCCGCGTCACGCCGCTCCCCGATGCGCAGACCGTGCTCGGGCTCGTCGCCGGATGGATCACCGACTACAACACGGTCCATCCTCACTCCGCGCTTCGCATGCGCTCGCCCGTCGAGTTCCGCGAAACGCTCAACCCCAGCCGGACTGTCCGGTGAAACAGGGGGCACTCCACCCGCCTCGTGCAGCATCCCGGCCGCAACCAGTCCGCCAGGCGCGCCGGATCAGGCGCTGAGCGCCGGCACCTCGGAACGGGCCGAGAGCCATTCGGTCATCACGCCCCGCAGATTGGGCCGCCCCGATGCAAGCTCGGCGTCGATCACGCAGCGCAGCGCCGCCAGATCGGTGCTGCGGATCGCCGCCTTGACGGGCCCGATCGAGGCCGGCCGCATGCTGAGACGGTGAATGCCCAAGGCGGCAAAGGTCAGCGCCTCCAGCGGACGCCCGGCATCCTCGCCGCAGAAGGACAGCGGCACCCCCGCCTCGTCGCAGCGCGCGACGATCTGCGCGATCAGGCGCAGGAAGGGTGACGACAGGGTATCATAGCGGCGCCGGACACGCTCGTTCTCGCGGTCGGCTGCGAAGAAGAACTGCTTGAGGTCATTGCCGC
>JAUNUZ010000489.1 GCA_030537915.1 Micrococcales bacterium | reverse complement strand
TTCGTGACCGGGCCCGACGTCGTCAAGTCCGTCACCGGCGAGCAGGTCGACATGGTCTCGCTCGGCGGCCCCGGCACCCACCACCAGAAGTCCGGCGTCTGCCACATAGTCGCCGACGACGAGCTCGACGCCTTCGCCCGCGGGCGCCGGCTCATCACCCTCTTCGCCCTGCCCGGACGCTTCGACCGCGAGCACGCCGAGGCGTCGGACATGGACCTCAAGTCGCTGCTGCCGGAGTCCCCCCGCCGCGCCTACGACGTGCACCCGCTGGTGGAGAGCCTGCTGGACCGCGATCTCGTCACCCGCCCCGACGGCGCCGTGGAGGAGGTCTCCTCCTTCGAGGAGTTCCAGGGCAAATGGGCCCGCAACATCGTCACCGGCATGGGCCGGCTGGCCGGGCGCAGCGTCGGCGTGCTCGCCAACAACCCGCTGCGCCTCGGCGGGTGCCTGAACTCCGAGAGCGCCGAGAAGGCCGCCCGGTTCGTGCGGCTGTGCGACGCGTTCGGCATCCCCCTCGTCGTGATCGTCGACGTCCCCGGCTACCTGCCGGGCGTCAGCCAGGAGTGGGAGGGCGTGGTGCGCCGCGGCGCGAAGCTGCTGCACGCATTCGGCGAGGCCAGCGTCCCCCGCGTCACCCTGGTGACCCGCAAGATCTACGGCGGCGCGTACATCGCGATGAACTCGCGCGCGCTCGGCGCCACCGCCGTCTACGCGTGGCCCGAATCCGAGGTCGCCGTCATGGGCGCCAAGGCCGCCGTCGGGATCCTGCACAAGCGCGCGCTCGCCGCCGCCCCCGACCACGACCGCGAGGCTCTGCACGACCGCCTGGCGCTCGAGCACGAGGAGATCGCGGGCGGCGTCGGCAAGGCTGTGGAGATGGGGGTTGTCGATGAGGTTATCGATCCCGCAAGGACACGCAGTATCCTTGCCGCAGCGCTAGCCGCGGCTCCGCAGCGACGAGGCCGCCACAACAACATTCCGCTCTAAGCCGGATCCCTCTGGCCGTGCACCCCACGGCCCGATCCCCGGTGCCCCCGCGATTGCAAGGATGCAAGTGACTAACAACGCCCCGAAGGTGACGGTCGTCGTCCCGACGTACAACGAACGGGAAAACCTGCCCCAGCTCGTGACGATCCTCGAGCAGCTCGCGCTGCCGGGCCTGAACCTGCTCGTGGTCGACGACAACTCGCCCGACGGCACCGGCCAGGTCGCCGATGAGTTGAGCACCACCTCCAGCCTGCCGATCCGGGTTCTGCACAGAAGCGAGAAGAACGGGCTAGGCCGCGCCTACATCGCCGGCATGACCCAGGCGATGGACGAGGGCGCCGACATCGTGATCCAGATGGACGCGGACCTCTCGCACCCCGCCTCCGTGCTGCCCACGATGGTGCACACGCTGACCACGACGGACGCCGCCCTGGTGATCGGCTCACGATACGTCCCCGGCGGCTCTGTCGCCGACGAGTGGGCCTGGCACCGCAAGCTGCTCTCCGCCGGCGCCAACATGTACGTCAACACGATCCTGCGCCTCGGCGTCAAGGACGCGACCGCCGGGTTCAAGGCCTGGAAGGCCGACACCCTGCGCAGCATCGACCTCCAGTCCATCCAGAGCGGCGGCTACTCGTTCCAGGTCGAGATGAACTACCGGACGGTGCAGCGCGGCATGCGCATCGTCGAGGTGCCAATCCGCTTCGAGGAGAGGGCTGTCGGCGCCTCCAAGATGACCCTCGCGGTACAACTCGAGTCCGCCAAGATGCCGTGGAAGCTGCGCTTCAACAAGCAGCTCAACTGACCGCTGGCTAGGGGCCCTCACGCTGGGTT
>JAUNUZ010000488.1 GCA_030537915.1 Micrococcales bacterium | reverse complement strand
GGCATCCAGCTGGGCGTCTCCGGCCGCCCGCGGCGCAGGCTGTGAGCCTGCACCCGCGGGAGCGAGCCCGGCCAGATGCGGCCCGAGCAGGTCGACAACGGGCCGCGGGACATGCCAGCCCTCGTTGCGCCAGACGAGCGCCACGCGCCATAGCCCGTCCACCATCGGGGCGATCTGCTCCGGTGTGCTGCGCAGGGCGGCCGCCAGGGGGCGGAGGTCGCCGGCCGGGGTCGGACCGACGACGGCCAGACCCTGAAGGACCTGGAGCTGGCCGGTGTCGAGCGCGTCCAGGGCCCGCGATAGTGCGGCCCGCGTCACGGAGCGCGCTGCGAGTGCAGTGATATCGGCCGGCTCGGGTCGGGCCAGATCGGGTCGGGCTAGGAGCAGCTGCGCGAGCTCGTCGTCCCGGCGACCACGCAGGTCATCCGCAAGGCTGCGAACCACCGGGGTGGGAACGGGGGACAGGGGCACTCGAGCTACGCTACCGGCTCTCATCGAGGCCGGCCTCGCATGCTGCCACCTGGTGCCACTCTGCCGCCGTCTGCCGCCAGCTGCGCAGCCGCGACCTGCAGCGAATTGCTCGACAGCCCCTGGCCCCGCTGCGAGGATGGCGCTGTCAGTGTCGCCAGGAGGTTTCATGCCCGTTCTGAAGTCCCGCTCCGTCCTTTCCTACTCCAGCGGGACGAGCCAGGCTCCTCTACTGGGCGAGACGATCGGAGACAACTTCACCGCGACCGTGGCGCGTTTCGGGGACAGCGAGGCTCTCGTCGATGTGCCCAGCGGCCGTCGGTGGACGTATGCGCAGTTCGGCGCCGATGTCGACGCGCTGGCCAAGGGCCTGCTCGGGATCGGGATCGAGGTCGGAGACCGTGTCGGGATCTGGGCGCCGAACTGTCCGGAATGGACCCTGCTGCAGTTCGCGACCGCCCGGGTCGGGGCGATCCTGGTCAACGTCAACCCCGCCTACCGCTCCCATGAACTCGCCTACGTGGTTCAGCAGTCGGGGATGCGGATGCTCGTCTCGGCCGTCGCGCACAAGGACAGCGACTATGTCGAGATGGTGGCCCAGATCCGCGGCGAGTGCCCCGGCCTGGCGCGGGTGGTCTACATCGGCGAGAACGACTGGGACCGGCTCGTCAGCGGCGGAAGCCAGATTGCGGACGAGGCCCTGCAGATGCGCAGCTCCGAACTCGCCGCGGACGACCCGATCAACATCCAGTACACCTCGGGCACGACGGGATTCCCCAAGGGCGCGACGCTGAGCCACCACAACATCCTGAACAACGGCTTCTTCGTCGGCGAGCTTTGCGGCTACACCCGCGCCGACCGCATCTGTATCCCCGTGCCCTTCTACCACTGCTTCGGGATGGTCATGGGCAATCTCGCCGCCACCTCGCACGGCGCGTGCATGGTGATCCCGGCACCGAGCTTCGAGGCGGCCGCGACGCTGCGCGCTGTCCAGGAGGAGCGCGTGACCAGCCTCTACGGCGTTCCGACGATGTTTCTGGCGGAGCTGGGACTGGCCGACTTCGAGGACTACGACATCTCGACGCTACGCACGGGCATCATGGCCGGCTCGCCGTGCCCCGTCGAGGTGATGAAGCAGGTCATCGATCGGATGAACATGTCCGAGGTGGCGATTTGCTACGGCATGACCGAGACCTCCCCCGTATCGACGATGACCCGCGCGGATGATGACCTGCGCCGCCGGACGGAGACGGTGGGCCAGGTCATGCCGCATCTCGAGGTCAAGGTCGTGGGCCCGCTCAGCGGTCGGCCCCTGCCCCGGGGCGAGGTCGGCGAGTTGTGCACGCGCGGGTAT
>JAUNUZ010000023.1 GCA_030537915.1 Micrococcales bacterium | reverse complement strand
GCTCGTCTGGCGCAACGAGGGCTGGCATGTCCCGCGGCCCGTTGTCGACCTGCTGGGGCCGCATCTGGCCGGGCTCGCTCCGTCGGGCGCAGGCTCACAGCCTCCTCCGCGGGCGGCCGGAGACGCTCACCTGGATGCCGCGTTCGCGGGACTCGACGTCGCCGAGCGCGCCGTCCTCGACCGGCTCACCTGGGGCCCGCCCGTCGGGCGGCTGCCAGCGACCGGGGCCGCCGCCCAAGCCGGACGTCGACTCGTGACAGCGGGCCTCCTGGTCGCCACGGGTGACTCCGGCGCGCAGGTTCTACTCCCCCGCGACGTGGCGCTGCGCCTGCGTGGCGGACATCTGTACCGGCGCTTCGCCGTCACCCCTGCGGAGCCGTCGGGACGCGCGGTCCCGCCGGCCCAGGTGGCGATCGCCGCAGGTGGGCAAGCGGTCCACCTGATGACCCTCATCGAGGAAGTGCTCACGCGCTGGGGCGACAACCCGCCTCGGGTCCTGCGCGGCGGCGGGGTCGCCGTTCGTGACCTGCGCGCGGTCGCGACTGCGCTGGACGTGCCCAGCGATGAGGCAGCCTTCGTCGTCGAGCTCATTCGCGATGCCGGGCTGCTCGCTGACAACGGAGCCAACGACCCGGCGTGGACCCCGACCCCCGACTACGACGAGTGGATCGACCTACCGACGAGTCGCCGTTGGCTCGTCCTGGCCCGCGCCTGGCTCGCCTCGATCCGGGCACCGCACCGGGTCGGCACCCGCATCGAAGGAGCCACAAGCCCGATCAACGCCCTCTCCGAGGCAGCTGCCTGGCCGCGGCTGCGGGTCCTGCGACGCGAGATCCTCAGCGAACTCGCGCAGCTGCCGCCCGACCTGTCGCCCACGCTGGAAAGCCTCGTCGACCGGCTCGACTGGCGTCACCCGCTGCGCCCGGAGGGCATGATGCACGAAGCAGTCACCGCGACGGTCGCTGCCGCAGAGTGGCTGGGCGTCACGGGTCGCGGGGTGCTGTCTCCCGCGGGCCACGCGCTGCTCGCGGGTACGCGAGAGGCGATCGGCGACGACGAGGCATCCCTCGCCGCCGTAGCATCGCAGCTGCCTGAACCCGTCGACCACGCGCTCCTGCAGGCCGACCTGACGGCCGTCGTGCCGGGTCCCCCCGGCCCGCGCCTCGGCGGCCTGCTGCGCGTCGCAGCGGAGCAGGAATCCCGGGGCGGCGCCTCCGTCTACCGCTTCACCCCGCAGAGCGTCCGCAGAGCCCTGGACACCGGTTGGACTGCCGAGGACCTGCTCGCCCGGCTCACCGAGGCGAGCTCCACGCCGCTACCCCAGCCGCTCGCCTACCTCGTGACCGACGTTGCCCGGCGACACGGGATGGTACGGGTCGGGGCCATCGCCTCGTTCGTGCGCAGCGACGACATCGCCACCCTCGACGCGCTGGCTGCGCGCCGGGAGTGCGCACCGCTGCAGCTGCGACGCCTCGCGCCGACGGTCCTGGTCTCCCCCGCGCCCACGGCCACGCTCCTACAGATCCTGCGGGAAACCGGTGTCGCGCCGGTGCTCGAAGGCGCCGACGGCGCCGTCGTCATCACGCAATCGGAGCCCGCGCGGGCGCGCCGGCGATCCGCACCTGTGGTCACCCTCAGCGAGCTCGACGACGAGCAGGCGCGCTGCCTCGTGGCCTCCCTGCGCAAAGGCCAGGCCGCCCGTGACGACGCCGACGTGCTGCGCGACGACGGGGACGGGCCGCGGGTTCCCCCGGGCGACCCGACGATGGTGATGGCCCTCGTGCGGGAGGCGATCTCGCGCCAAGGATCGCTGTGGATCGGGCTCGCGGATGCCGATGGTATGACGCAGCGCCTGCTGCTGACCCCCGCTCGCATCGACGGGGGACGAATCCACGGTGACGTCCAGGGGCGAACGGGGACGCAGGTGCTGTCCCTGCACCGCATCACCGGGGCAGTCCCGGCCACCTGAGCAGCACAGCCACTCCGGCTTCGCCGCGCGGGACGATGCGGGCGCGACTAGGCTGAGGGCGTGCTCAGCCTACGCTGCGTGGTGATCGACACCACCGATCCTCGGGCGGCCTCGGCCTTCTGGTCAGCGGTGTTGCGTGCCCCGGTGCGCCACGACTGGGGTGAGTACATCGTGCTCGCCTCGGAGCCGCAGATCGTCTTCCAGTTCGTCGGGCGACCCACCCCCGGCAAGAACCGGATCCACATCGACCTGCAGGCCGCCGGGGCCGAGGACATGGACGCGGAGATCGAGCGTGTCCTCGGGCTCGGCGCCACCCGCGTCGCCTCCGTCGAGATGCGCGGCATGGCGTGGGTCGTCCTCGCCGATCCCGAGGGCAACGAGTTCTGCCTCTTCTCCGAATCCGTCCGCGACCTGACCTGACCTGATCTAGGGCTCGCGCCGTCGGCGGAGGGCTCCGGTATCAGCGGCGCGCAGCTACCAGATCCGGACCCGCTGATCCGGCTCGAGCCACAGCCCATCGCCGGGCTCGACGTCGAAGGCATCGTGGAACTCCGCAAGGTTGCGCACGATGTTGGCGCGCAGATCCATCGGGGAGTGCGGGTCCAGAGCCAGCAGCCGCTTCGCCTCCTCGGGGCGGGCCTTGCCCCGCCAGGCCTGCGCCCACCCGACGAAGAACCGTTGGTCGCCGCTCAGCCCGTCGAGGACGGCGGCGTCCTGCCCCTGCCGGGCGATGCGGTAAGCGAGGTGGGCGATCGTCACGCCGCCGAGGTCGCCGATGTTCTCACCGACCGTGAGCTCACCGTTGACGTGCTCGCTGGGCAGGTCGCGCCCGCACAACCCGTTGTACTGCGTGATGAGCGCGTCGGCGAGAGCGTCGAAGGCAGTCCGATCCTCCTGGGTCCACCAGTCGACGAGCTCCCCGTCGCCGTCGTAGCGGGAGCCCTGGTCGTCGAAGCCGTGCCCGATCTCGTGGCCGATGACCGAGCCGATCGCGCCGTAATTGACAGCGCCGTCGGCCTCGGCGTCAAAGAACGGTGGCTGGAGGATCGCCGCTGGGAAGACGATCTCGTTCATCCCCGGGTTGTAGTAGGCATTGACCGTCTGCGGGCTCATGAACCACTCGTCGCGGTCGATCGGGCCGCCGAGCTTGCGCCAATCGCGATCGGTCTCGAAGCCGTAGCCGCGCCGCACGTTGCCGACGAGGTCTGCGGCGTCGAAGTGCAGGTCGCTGTAATCGCGCCAGCGGTCGGGGTAGCCGATCTTGGGAGTGAATTTGGCGAGCTTCTCCAGCGCCTTCTCGCGTGTGGCCTGCGACATCCAGACCAGGTCCGCGATGTCCCGACGATAGGCCTCGACGAGGTTGGCCACGAGGGCCTGCATCGCCTCCTTGGCCTCCGGGGCGAAGTGCCGCCGGACGTAGAGTTGACCGGTCGCCTCGCCGGCGAGCGCGTCGACAAGTCCGATCCCCCGACGCCAGCGTTCCCGCATCCCAGGTGTGCCGGACAGGGTTCGCCCGAAGAAGTCGAAGTCTTCCTCGACGAGCGCGTCGGACAGGTACGGGGCGCGGGCGGACAGCAGGTGCCAGCGCGCCCAGGTCTGCCAATCGGCGTGCGTAGCGTCGCGGACGATGCCGGACAACGCCTGCAGGTAGGTCGGCATCCCGGCGATGCAGGGATCTAGGGCGCTGGCCGGCGCCCCCAGCCCCTCGCGCCAGGCGTCCCAGGGCACGGCGGGGGCCAGCTCGCGCAGCTCGTCGGCCGTCACCTTCGTGTAGGTCGTGACCGCGTCCCGGGTCGCGACGCGGTCCCAGTGCGCCGCGGCGATCCGCGTCTCGAGATCCATCACGGTGCGCGCCGCGTCCGCCGGGTCGCGCAGGCCCGCGAGGGCGAACATCCGCTCGACGTGGGCGAGGTAGGCGACGCGAATCGCCTCGTACTGTTCCTCTCGGTAGTACGCCTCGTCGGGCAGCCCGACTCCCCCCTGATAGAGATAGGTGACGTACGCCTGGGATGCCCGCTTGTCCGTGTTGACGTAGGCGATCACCGGGCTCGCGACACCCTCCCGCATGAGTTGCCCGAACAGGCGCCACAGCGACTCGGTGTCGGCCGCCGCGTCGACGGCGTCGAGCTCCGCGCGGATCGGCTCGACGCCCAGGGCCTGCACCCGCTCGGTGTCCATGAACGAGGCGTAGAGCGATCCGACGAGCTCCCGCAAGCGCACCTCGTCAACCGCGGCGTCGGCATCGGGCCCCGGGCCGAGGTCGGCGGGGCCGCCGCTCTCGACGGCCGCCTGGCTCGCCTCCTCCAGCAGGTCGCGCACACGCTCCTGGGACTGGTCGCGCAGCTGGTCGAAGGTGCCATAGCGACCCTTGTCGGCGGGAATCTGGGTATCACGCACCCACGCGCCGTTGACGAAGCCGAAGAGGTCATCCTGAGCTCGGACGCCTGCGTCGAAGCCGGTCGTGTCGATCCCGGACCGGATGAGCTGATCGGGCGGATTCTGCGCGATGGTCATGGTGCGGTTGCTCCCCTGCGGGTCGTCGGTCCCGCCACCCTAACGGGCCGGTCCGACATGGTCAGCGGAGCTCGAGCTTGAAACCGGTGTGGCTAGCGACGAAGCCGAGGTGCTCATAGAACCGGTGGGCGTTGCCTCGCTCCACGGCCGAAGTCAGTTGGACGAGACCTGCGCCTCGGGACTTGGCAGTGCTCAGCGCCCACCCGAGCAGCTCCTCACCGATGCCGCGCCCCCGCAGGGTGGACAGGGTGGCGACGCCTTCGATCTGGGCACGCATCGTGCCGCGCCTGGTCAGGCTGGGGATGAGGCTGAGCTGCAGGGTTCCGACGATCTGCCCGCCGAGATCGGCTACGGCCTGCAGCTGGTGCGGGTCCGCCGTCATCCGCGCGAAAGCGGCCGCGTAAGGCGCCAGGTCCCCACCCTCGCGACGTGAGCCGCCGGCGTCGTCGGCGAGGAGGTCGACGATGGCGACCAGATCCTCGATGCGCGCTTCGCGGACCAAGATGCTTGGGCTCGGCCGGGAATCGAAGGACTCGGCGGGTCCGGCGTCCGCGGATGGGGCGAACGCTCCGGAAGCCTCGAACGGGCGTTCGTCGGGCCGCAAGCCGTTCGTCGTCATACGGATTCGGCAAGTGCGTTGACGACCCGGGAAGGCGAGGGGCGACCGAGGCGACCGGCCAGCCAGACGCTCGTGGCGACGAGCTTCTTAAGGTCCACGCCAGTCTCCACGCCGAGGCCGTCCAGGGCCCAGATGAGGTCCTCGGTGGCCAGATTGCCGGTCGCAGACTTGGCGTAGGGGCAGCCGCCGAGGCCCCCGGCGGCGGAGTCGACCGTGGTCACGCCCTGGCCGATGGCGGCGAGGCTGTTGGCGAGGGCTTGGCCGTAGGTGTCGTGGAAGTGGACGCCGATGCGGTCGACGCCGATACCGACGTCGCCGAGGGCGTCCAGGAGGCGCTGGACGTGGCCGGGAGTGGCGACGCCGATGGTGTCGCCGAGGGTGAGCTCATCGCAGCCGAGGTCCATGATGCGCCGGCACACGTCGACGACCTGGGCAATCGGAACGTCGCCCTCCCATGGATCGCCGAAGCACATGGACACGTAGGCGCGCACCCAAGCACCGGCATCGCGGGCGCGGGCGACGACGGGTCGGAACATGTCGATGGACTCATCGACGGTGCGGTTGAGGTTGTTGCGGGCGAAGGTCTCGGTCGCGCTGCCGAAGATTGCGACGGAGTTGACGCCTAGCGCAAGGGCTCGATCCAGGCCACGCTCATTGGGCACGAGGACGGGCCGGTTGCGGCCCCGCCCGAGGTCGCCAAGGTTGGCGAGCAGCTCCTCGGCGTCGGCGAGCTGGGGGACCCACTTCGGGGCGACGAAGGAGGTCACCTCGATCGTGCCGAGCCCGGCTTCGGTGAGCATTCGGACGAAGGCGGCCTTGTCCTGCACGGGCAGGATCTGCTTCTCGTTCTGCAGGCCGTCGCGGGCCCCGACCTCGTAGATCGTGACGCGGGGCGGCAGGCTTCCTGATGGGAGCGGGGGCTCCAGCTGTGGGCGACGCATGGCCGACTCCTTCGGTGCGCAGGTCGAGCAACGACTACTACCACCCTAACGAGAGACAAGTGCCAGAACAGGCGCTCGAGAACACGTCGGCGGGCCCGCCCCACCACCTGACGAACCTGACGAGGCGCCCCGGGAGGATCGGTGGTCGAAGAGAACCGCCGGAGGAGTCAGACTGAAGGGATGAACGACGGAGCCCTCATCGTCCAGAGCGACAAGACGCTGCTGCTGGAGGTTGACCACGAGCGCGCGGAAGAAGCTCGGCGCGCGATCGCACCGTTCGCGGAGCTGGAGCGGGCGCCAGAGCACATCCACACCTACCGGATCACGCCCTTGGGCCTGTGGAACGCCCGCGCCGCGGGCCACGACGCGGAGCAGGTCGTCGACGCGCTGGTGAAGCACAGCCGGTATGCCGTCCCGCACGCTCTGCTGGTGGACGTCGCGGACACGATGGACCGCTACGGGCGGCTGAGCCTGGCCCGCGAGGAGCACGAGGCGCAGCTCAAGCTCGTGCTGCGGACGACGGATCGGCCAGTGCTCGAAGAGGTGCTGCGGCACAAGAAGATCAAGCCCCTGCTCGGGGAGCGGGTGGACGAACTGACGGTGCTGGTGCACCCGAGCGAGAGGGGTCACCTCAAGCAGGAGTTGCTCAAGGTGGGCTGGCCGGCGGAGGACCGCGCGGGCTACGTCGACGGCGAGGCGCACCCGATCGACCTGGTGACGGACGGGTGGGCGCTGCGCCCCTATCAGGAGCAGGCGGTCGAGGGCTTCTGGTACGGCGGTTCTGGGGTGGTCGTGCTGCCGTGCGGGGCGGGCAAGACGCTCGTGGGTGCGGCGGCGATGGCGCGCAGCCGCACAACGACGCTCATCCTCGTGACGAACACGGTGAGCGCACGGCAGTGGCGCGAGGAACTGCTGGCGCGCACGACCCTCACCGAGGACGAGATCGGCGAGTATTCGGGGGCGCGCAAGGAGATTCGTCCCGTGACGATCGCGACCTACCAGGTGCTGACGACACGCCGAAAAGGCGTCTACACGCACCTGGACCTGCTGGACGCGCGGGACTGGGGGCTCGTGCTCTACGACGAGGTGCACCTGCTGCCCGCACCGATCTTCCGGATGACGGCGGACCTGCAGGCCCGGCGGCGGCTCGGGCTGACGGCGACGCTTGTGCGCGAGGACGGTCGAGAGGACGACGTGTTCAGCCTCATCGGGCCGAAGCGGTTCGATGCACCGTGGAAGGACATCGAGGCGCAAGGCTACATCGCCCCGGCGGATTGCGTCGAAGTGCGGGTAAGCCTGAGCGAGGGCGAGCGGATGGCGTATGCGGTCGCGGAGCCGGAGGAGCGTTACCGGCTCGCGTCGTGCTCACCTGCCAAGGACCGAGTGGTGCAGGACATCGTGGCGCGGCACCGCGGGGCGCAGATCCTCGTGATCGGTCAGTACCTGGACCAGTTGGAGGCGCTGGCGCAGCGGCTCGGCGCGCAGATCATCACAGGTCAGACGAGTGTGACTCAGCGCCAGAAGCTCTTCGGCGCGTTCCGCGAAGGAACACTGGACCTGCTGGTCGTCTCCAAGGTGGCGAACTTCTCGGTCGACTTGCCGGAGGCCAGCGTCGCGATTCAGGTGAGTGGCACGTTCGGGTCGCGTCAAGAGGAGGCCCAGCGGCTAGGCCGCGTACTGCGTCCGAAGAAGGACGCCGGGACGGCACACTTCTATACGGTCGTGGCCCGGGACACCGTGGATGCGGAGTTCGCGGCACACCGGCAGCGCTTCCTCGCCGAGCAGGGCTACGCCTACCGGATCGTCGACGCCGAGGATCTGCCGAACGCTTCGTGACGCCTCCGCGAGCGACTCGTTCCTGCCATGTCTCCCAGCCTTCAGCGAACTCCCAGGTGACGCGCGCATCCTGCCCAGGTGAGCACCCAGTCCCAGCCCGAGGCGCGCCTGCTGGTCGTCGAGGACGAGCCCAATATCCGTGAGCTACTTGCGACCTCGCTGCGCTACGCCGGCTTCGAGGTCTACACCGCCGGGGACGGCGCCGCCGCCATCGAGGTCGCCGAGCGCGAACAGCCCGATCTCGTCGTCCTGGACGTCATGCTCCCGGACATGGACGGCTTCGCCGTGACGCGCCGCCTGCGCGAAACCGGCCGCCTCATGCCGATCGTCTTCGTGACCGCACGCGACTCGGTGGAGGACAAGGTCAAGGGGCTGACGGTGGGCGGCGATGACTACGTGACGAAGCCATTCAGCCTGGAGGAGGTCGTCGCTCGCATCCGCGCCGTGCTGCGCCGGACCCGCGGCGACGTCACCGAGGATGCCGTGCTGCGCTTCCATGATCTGGAGCTCAACGAGGACTCCCACGAGGTGCGTCGCGGGCGGCGGGTCATCGACGTCTCCCCCACCGAGTTCAAGCTGTTGCGCTATCTGCTGCTGAACCCGAACCGGGTGCTGTCCAAGACCCAGATCCTCGACCACGTCTGGGACTACGATTTCCGCGGTGAGGCCGGGATCGTCGAGTCCTACATCTCCTACCTGCGGCGCAAGATCGACGTCGACGAACCGCCGCTCATCCACACGCGCCGGGGGGTCGGCTACGTGCTGCGGCTGCCGCCGGAGACCACGTGAACGATGCCGCGACAAGCACGACGGGGGCGAGGCGAGCGCCCCGGGCGACGGACGGGACCGGCGCCCTCGGGAGCGGTCGGCGTGACCTGCGTTCGGAGGTAGGCGACCGGCTGGCCAAGCCCTTCCGCCGCCAGACCCTGACGTGGCGGCTCGTCGCGGTGCTGGTCGTCCTGCTCGTGGTGGCCCTATCCCTGTCCAACCTCGCGACCGGGCTGCTCATGCGCCGCTACCTTCTGGACCGCGCCTCCGCCGAGCTGACGGTGGCGGCGATGTCGGTCGGCGAAAGCGCCTCCTCACCGACGACGACGACCCTCGCGCTGCCCAGCACCTATGCCGTGGTGTTCATGGACGCTCACCACGGCACCCCGACGGACAGCATCCCGCCGACGGACTCCCGCTACCGACCTGACATCCCTGCGATCGCCGGCTCCGATCCCCACGTCAACGGCGGGCCCTTTCTGGTCTCCTCACGCGGCACCGGCCCGAACTGGCTCGTCGTCGCCGGCGTGCTTCACGACGGCTCGAGCACCTACGCCGTGGCCTCCTCCCTCGCCGGGATCAACCAGACCGTGAGCCGCATGCTCGCCATCTCGACCTTCCTCGGGCTCTTTGTCAGCGGCGCCTGCGTTCTCATCGGCTGGCTCGGCTTCCGGCGTGCTTTCCGTCCGCTGCGCTCGATCGAGGACACCGCCGCGGCCATCGCCGCGGGCGACCTTACTCGCCGGATCCCGCCCCGCCCGGCCAACGACGAGGTCGCCAGCCTCGCGCGCTCTCTCAATGCCATGCTCGCCCAGGTCGAGTCGTCGTTCGCGATACGCGAAGCCTCCGAGGGGCGGATGCGCCAGTTCGTCACCGACGCCTCCCACGAGCTGCGCACCCCGCTGGCCACGGTCCGCGGTTACGCCGAGCTCTACCGCCAGGGCGCGGTCTCCACCCCCGAGGCGACCGCGAGCGCGATGCGCCGCATCGAGGGCGAGGCGACCCGGATGGCCGGCCTCGTCGAGGACCTACTCACGCTCGCGCGCATGGACAACCGCCGCCCCCTGGAGCTCACCAGCGTCGACCTGACCGTCCTGGCCGGTGATTCAGTGCAGGACGCCCGGGCTCGCGAGGGCGATCGCACCATCCGCCTCACCGGCCTCAACGGGCCGATCGTGCCCGCGGTACTGCGCGGCGATGAGGCGCGACTGCGCCAGGTCGTGACGAACCTGCTGGCCAACGCACTGACGCACACTCCGGACGGCACGCCCGTCGAGGTCGCGGTCGGTCCCGTCGGGGAGCGCGTGCACCTGCAGATCCGCGACCACGGCGCCGGTATACCGGAGCAGGATCGCCCCCGGGTATTCGAGCGCTTCTTCCGCAAGGATCCCGCCCGAGGTCGGCGCGAGCAGGGCGGCCACGGTCTCGGCCTGGCGATCGTCGCCGCGATCGTCGAGGCGCACGGGGGGCGCGTCGGCGTCGACGAGACCGCCGGCGGTGGAGCGACGTTCATCATCGACCTGCCGCGCTCCACGCCGTCGGCCCCAGGCCCCGCTGCGCCCATCGGGCGACCGGAGGCCCCCGGCACGCTTTCAGGTGCTGTCCAGCCGACCCCGACCCGCCCGTGGTGAACTGGTGGAACCCTGCCCGCCGCCGACCAGCCCGCTACCGCCCAGATTGGAGTCCGCGCCATGAATGATCAGCGCCCCGGGGCCGATCCGCACCGGACCCCGCCCACCGGACCGCTGTGGCACGGCTCGTCTGCGACCCCGGCCTACGGCACTCCGAGCACCGGCTACCCGGGTCGGCCCGGTAGTGAGGCCGGGCCATCGAACGGCGGCGGCGGTCACGAGGCGCCCCCCGGTACCCCGGTGACCGACGGCGCAGGCGTCGGGCACGGCGGCCCCGCCGACCCCGTGGAACCCGCGGAAAGCCTGGACCCGCGGCCGGGCGCGATGCCGTTGGCGCACGGTACGGGCCGCCCGCCCACGAAAGGTCACGGCTCCCGGACCCCGCTGCTCGTCGGCGGTATGGCCGTACTCCTGCTCGTCGGCGGCGTAGCCGGGGCCTACCTGCTCGATCGGACCGGCACGTCCGCTGCGGACCCGACCCTGCAGAATTCGGCGCAGCAGCGCTTCCCCGTCGACGCCGCACCGGTCCAGCAGGCGAACGCCTCGGCGCCGGATTGGGTCGCGACGGCTGCGGCCGCGGCGCCGAGCGTCGTCTCCATCACTGTGAGCTCGGGAAGCCAGGGCGGCCAGGGGTCAGGCGTCATCCTCGACAAGCAGGGCCACATCGTCACGAATCACCACGTCGTCGCCGCGGGCATGGGCAGCGCGGGCGCCAGTAGGGAGACGATCCTGGTCACGCTCAACGACAAGCGTGCCTATCAGGCCAAGGTCGTGGGGAGCGATCCCGCGACCGACCTTGCGGTGCTCGAACTCAATGACGGGCCCGGTGATCTGAGCCCGATCTCGCTCGGCGACGACTCCAAGCTCCAGGTCGGCTCCCCCGTCATGGCAGTCGGCAATCCCCTCGGCCTCGCGGGCACCGTGACGACCGGCATCGTCAGTGCCCTCAATCGGCCGGTGACGACCCGACAGCAGTCCCCCGATCCGTCGTTCGGCGGTGCGGGTGAGTATGTCGTGACGAATGCGATCCAAACCTCCGCCGCTATCAACCCCGGCAACAGTGGTGGCGCCCTGGTCAACGCCTCGGGCCAGCTCGTGGGCATCAACTCCTCGATCGCGCAGACCTCCCAGGACGGCGGCAATATCGGTATTGGATTCGCGATCCCGGTCAACGCGGTGCGTTCGGTCACCGACCAGATCCTGCGCAATGGCACCGTCAAACATGCCTACATCGGGGTCACGGGCAAGGGCGGTTATGTCAAGGACGGCAGCGCCCGGCGCGCCGCCGCGATCATCTCGGAGGTCACTGCGGACAGTCCCGCAGCCAAGGCCAGCCTGCAGGCCGGCGATGCCGTCGTCGCTATCGATGACGAGCTCATCGATAGCTGGGAGTCCCTCGTCGCTCAGGTCCGCGAGCGGCCTGTCGGCAGTTCGATCACGCTGACGGTGCTGCGCGACGGCAAGCGGACAGACATCAAGGTGGCCCTCGCGGAGCGACCCAACTCCCTGCCGTAACCGCTGCGGCACCGGCGTCGTGGCCGCATCGGCCGCGGTGGCGGTCTGCCGGGTGGCGCACGATGGGTGAAGACTAGGCGAACAGCTCATGAATCGCTTTGCATCTACGCAGGTCAACTCGTATCAGGTCGGCCAAGAGCGGAACGGTCGTCCGACCGTGGGTTAGCAGGCCCGGCCGGTGGCCCCCATGATTGTGGCGTGGACGTTCAACTCCTCCTGCTGGGCCTCGTCATCGTCACCGCCCTCGCCTTCGATTTCACCAACGGCTTCCACGACACCGCCAACGCGATGGCGACATCCATCGCCACCGGCGCGCTGAAGCCCAAGACCGCCGTCGCGCTCTCGGCGATCCTCAACCTCGTCGGTGCGTTCCTGTCCGTGGAGGTCGCCCTCACCGTCACGAACGCCGTCATCAACGTCCAGGACAAGAGCGGCGCTCCCAAGCCTGAGTTCCTCGCGGGGCACGGTCACGTGCTCCTACTCATCATTCTCGCCGGCCTGATCGGCGCCATCGTCTGGAACCTGCTGACGTGGCTGCTCGGGCTCCCGTCCAGCTCATCGCACGCGCTCTTCGGCGGGCTTATCGGCTCGGCCATCGCCGCGCTGGGTTTCGGCGGCGTCAACTGGATGGGCGACGGGACGAAGCTCGACGGGGTGGTCGGCAAGATCGTCCTACCCGCGCTGGCCTCCCCGGTCATCGCCTGCATCGTCGCCGCGGCCGGCACCTGGCTCATCTACAAGATCACCGACGGTGTCGCCGAGCGCTCCAAGGAATCCGGATTCCGGTGGGGCCAGATCGGGTCTGCTTCGCTCGTCTCGCTCGCGCACGGCACCAACGACGCGCAGAAGACGATGGGCGTCATCACGCTCTCCCTCATTGCCTACGGTTCGTGGAATGACACCAACAGCATCCCGCTCTGGGTGAAGTTCGCCTGCGCGCTCGCCATCGCGCTGGGCACCTGGCTCGGCGGGTGGCGCATCATCCGCACGCTCGGCAAGGGCCTTGTCGAGATCGCCTCACCGCAGGGCATGGCGGCCGAAAGCGCCTCGGCTGCGGTCATTCTCACCTCAAGCCACCTCGGCTTCGCGCTGTCGACCACCCACGTGGCAACTGGCTCGATCCTCGGCACCGGTGTCGGCCGCAAGGGCGCCGAAGTCCGCTGGGGCGTCGCCGCTCGGATGGCGATCGCCTGGTGCATCACGCTGCCGTGCGCCGGAGTCGTCGGCGCGCTCATGTTC
>JAUNUZ010000487.1 GCA_030537915.1 Micrococcales bacterium | reverse complement strand
CGAACTACCTGACACCCGAGCAGCACGTCACGCTGCACACCGAGAACGGCATGCTGGGGATGGGCGCCGAGGCCGTCGGCGACGAGATCGATGAGGACCTCATCAACGCCGGCAAGATCCCGGTCACTCAGCTGCCCGGCGCGTCGTACTTCCACCACGCCGACTCGTTCGCCATGATGCGCGGCGGGCACCTCGACGTCTGCGTCCTCGGCGCTTTCCAGGTCTCCATCGAGGGCGACCTCGCCAACTGGTCGACAGGTGCTCCGGGCTCCATCCCGGCGGTCGGCGGGGCCATGGACCTGGCGATCGGCGCGAAGCAGACCTGGGTCATGATGTCGCTTTTCGCCAAGGACGGCTCGTGCAAGATCGTGCCGCAGCTGACCTTCCCCGCGACGGGTCTGGCGTGCGTGGCCCGGATCTACACCCCCGACGCCGTCTTCGTCGTGGAAGGCGAGGGACTCGCCCTTCGTCAGACGTACGGCACCAGCGCCACGGACCTACAGAAGCGAATGGGGATGTCCCTTCGGCAGTCCGGATGAGCGAGGGCGCGCAGGGTCACCTCGATGTCGACCTGCGCGCCCAAGGCCGCTGAACGCGACCATCCGCGGATACCAAGACAGCCCGCACTGCGGTGGGGTATCTCGATATCAAGCATCTTGATCGCCTACCCTGAGAACATGCCTTCGACCGACCCGCCCCGGCCCGATGCGGTCGAGCCGGCCACGCCAGGTCACGCCGGGCCCGCCCCTGCCCCGGTCGACGCGAGCGACGAGGTCGACCGCATCGTGGCGGCGTGGGAGCGGGAGGCACCCCACCTTCCGGTCGCCCCGTTGCACGTTCTCTCCAGGATCTCGCGGCTCGCGCGCCATCTCGACCTGGCCCGCAAAGAAGCGTTTGCCGCACACCACCTGGACGTCTGGGAGTTCGACGTGATGTCCGCCCTGCGTCGGGTCGGCCCGCCCTACGAGTTGTCTCCCGGAGCACTGGTGCAGCAGACCCTGTCCAACAGCGGCACGATGACCAACCGGATCGACCGGTTGGAACGCCGCGGCTTCGTTCAGCGCCGTCCGGATGCGGACGACCGGCGAGGGGTCAAGGTGCGCCTGAGCGATCAGGGAAGCCGTGCAGTCGATGCCGCGATGGGTGATCTGCTGGCCCGCGAGCACGACCTGCTCGACCAGATGCCCGCGACCGACCGCGAGCACCTCAGCTGCCTGCTGCGCGGGCTGCTCGCCTCGTTCGAGAAGCGCCGCGGCTGAGACGTCGCTGCACGGACGGGCGCCGCTGGCCTCGACCCTGGGCTCAGTCCGCGCTCTCGGCAGCTTGCAGCCAGGCGCCTTCGAGCTTCTCGCGCTGAGCGTCGAGTTCGCGCGTTCGGACGTCGAGTTCGGCCATCGCGTGATGATCCGTCGCCTTCTCGACCATCGCCGCGTGCACGCGGTCCTGTTCGGTGGACAGCTTGGCCAGCGCGCGCTCGACCCGGGCCATCTCTTTGCGGGCCTCGCGCTGCCGGGCCGGATCGACGACTGCGCGGGCTGACGGTTCGGCGGCGCCTGCTGGCGCCGACCCCGACTTCTCATCGACCCGACGCAGTCGCGCATCGTGCCGCAAACGCAGGTACTCCTCCACCCCGCCGGGCAGATCGCGGACCGCGCCGTCCCCGAGGAGCGCCACCTGCCGGTCGCACATCCGTTCGAGCAGATAGCGATCGTGACTCACGACGAGCAGCGTGCCGACCCACCCGTCGAGCACGTCCTCCAGGGACGTCAGCGTCTCGATGTCGAGGTCGTTCGTCGGCTCGTCCAGGAGCAGCACGTTGGGCTCTGTCATGAGAAGCCGC
>JAUNUZ010000486.1 GCA_030537915.1 Micrococcales bacterium | reverse complement strand
GTGGGACAGTGCCGCGACGTCCTGCGGCTGCCGCCGCCAGCGCGCCTCCGGGCGCCTCCGCAGCGCACCCAGACCGGTACACGGCGCGTCGAGGAGGACGAAGTCGAAGGACTCGGGCTCCTGCGCGCCGATCTCGCGGCCGTCGCCGGTGCCGACATAGACCTCCGCGCCGGCATCGATCGCGGCTCCGAGGGTCTGGTTGACGAGCCGGGTCCGGCGCTCGCTGGAGTCGTTGGCGAAGAGCGTGGCGCCGCGCTCGATCGACGCGGACGCGAGTAGTGCGGCCTTGCCGCCGGGGCCGGCGCACAGGTCGAGCCACCGCTGGCCACCGTCGGAGCCGCTGTTCACCTCCTCGTGCGTGCCGTCGCCATGGGTGCCGTCGCCGGCGCCAGCGCCCGTGCCGCGATCGGTGCTGCCGAGATCTGCGACCGCCGCCAGTGCGGCGAGGGTGACGACCTGGGACCCCTCGTCCTGCACGGCCGCGCGGCCCTGCCGGATCGCGGCGATGTCGCCGGGATCGCCTCCGGAGCGCAGGACGGCCCCGATCGAAGAGGTAGCGGAGGCCTCCGCGCCGGATTCGATGAGCTCCGCGACCGTGCTCAGGCCGGGCCGGGCGACGAGGCTGACCGCGGCGGGCTCGTTGTCCGCCTGGAGCAGAGCCTCGATCTGACGTGCTGCAGCAGGGTCGTCATCGCTCCCGACGAGGGCGCCCTGGAGCGCCCGGACCACCCACTCGGGGTGGCTTTGGCTGATCGCCAGTTCCTGCGTCGAGCCCGGCTCGAGATTCTTGGTGAGGATCCGCAGCCAGGCGGCTTCGTCCTTCTCGCTGACGCGGCGCAGCACGGCGTTGACGAAGCCGGCTCGGCCGGCGCCGAGAACCTCGCGGGCAAGCGCGACGCTCGCGTCGACCGCGGCGTAGGCGTCGACGCGCATGCCCAGCAGCTGGTGGGCGCCCAGACGCAGGAGGTCCAGGACGTCGGGGTCGATGTCGGCAAGCTCACGGCCGGCGCCGCGGGCGACGATCGGATCGTAGCGGCCGCGCAATCTGGAGGCGCCGTAGACGAGTTCGGTGACGAAGGCAGCGTCACGACCCCGTAAGCCCGCGCCGCGTAGCTGCTTGGCCAGTTCGAGATTCGCATATGCACCACCGGCGATCGCCCGCATGACGTCGTAGGCGACGCGACGCGGCCTATCGACCCGCCGCGCCCTCGTCGACGGCGCGGCAGCGCTGCGGTGGTGCGGGCCGCTGGCACGGAAGTCGCGGCGATCGGCCCGGGAGCGTCCCCCTTCGCCCTGCGTGGGCCGATCGGGTCGGTCACTGCGTTCCGAGCGGGCATCGCGTCCCGGGCGGCCATCGCGTTCTTGGGTCATGAGCTGAACCCCTCGTCATCGCCCAGGCGCAGGCCACGGGCCCAGTCGGCAGCGGGCATCATCCGCTTGCCGGGAGCCTGGACCCAACCGAGCCGGACGGGGACGGTACCGGTGCCGACGTGGACCTCGCGCCGTGCCGCGCGGATGCGGCCCGGGGCCAGTAGGCCGGCGCTCGCGTCCGGGTTTACGGGGCCGAGCTTGATGCGCTCGTCACGCAGTCGTGACCAGGCGCCCGGTGCCGGGGTGCATCCGCGGATGCGCCGGTCCACGACCGCGGCGGTCGCCCTCCAGTCGATGCGGGCGTCCTCGACCGTGAGCTTGGGGGCCAGACTGACACCTTGATTGCTCTGAGGCCGGGCGGTCAGTGCCCCGGAGGCGATGCCGTCGAGCGTCGCCAGGAGCAGCTCGGCACCCGCGCGGGCGAGTCGATCGAGCAGCTCACCGGTCGTGTCGTGCACCCCGACCGCCTGCGTGAGG
>JAUNUZ010000022.1:11788-13247 GCA_030537915.1 Micrococcales bacterium | reverse complement strand
CCGACGTCAACCGAGTCACCGAGTCACCGAGCGAATGGAGCAGACCATGACCGATGCCACCGTGAATGCCGCTGCGATCGAGCGCGCCCGCAGCGATTCCAAGGAGTACGTCTTCACGTCCTGGTCGGCACAGGACTCGGTGAACCCGGCCGTCGTCACTGCAGCCCAGGGCTCGCGTGTCACCCTCGACGGCGACGCCACGTACCTCGACTTCGCGAGCCAGCTCGTTAACGTCAATATCGGTTACCAGCACCCGCGGCTCGTCGAGGCGATCAAGGCGGCGTGCGATGAGGTCCTGACGGTCTCGCCGGCTAACGCCGCGGCCTCCCGCAGCGAGGCAGCTCGGCTCATCGTCGAGCTCGCCCCAGAGGGGATGGAGCGGGTCTTCTTCACGAACGGCGGCGCGGAAGCCGTGGAGAACGCGATGCGGATGGCGCGGTTGCACACCGGGCGTCAGAAGGTGCTGGCCGCCTATCGCAGCTACCACGGCGCGACGGCTGGCGCGATCACACTGACCGGCGAACCGCGCCGGTGGGGCTCCGAGCCCGGCTACCCCGGCATCGTGCACTTCTGGGGGCCCTATCCCTACCGCTCGCCCTTCCACTCCACCTCCCAGGAGGAGGAGACCCAGCGTGCGCTGGAGCACTTGGCCGACACGATCATGGTCGAGGGCGGGCACACGATCGCGGCCATCGTCCTGGAGACCGTCGTCGGCACGAACGGCATCCTCGTCCCGCCGCCGGGCTACCTACAGGGCGTCCGGGCGCTGTGCGACGAGCAGGGCATCCTGCTCATTTGCGACGAGGTGATGGCCGGCTTCGGCAGGTGCGGCGAGTGGTTCGCAGTCGACCACTTCGGGGTGCGGCCGGATCTGATGGCGTTCGCCAAGGGCGTGAACTCCGGCTACGTCCCGATCGGTGGCGTCATCATGTCCGGCGATGTCGTCGACTCGTTCCGGACCCGGCCCTACCCGGGCGGGCTCACCTACTCCGGCCACCCCCTGGCGTGCGCCTCGGTGGTGGCGAGCATCGAGATCTTCAAGTCCGAGGGCGTCATCGAGCACGCCCGCCATTTGGGTGAGGACATCATCGGACCGGAGCTGGCGAAGATCGCCGACCGGCACCCCGTTGTTGGCGACGTGCGCGGCCTCGGGGTCTTTTGGGCAGTGGAGTTGGTGCGGGACAAGGAGACGCGCGAACCGCTCGTGCCATTCAACGCCTCGGGTGCGGCGGCCGCGCCGATGGCCGAGTTCGCCGCGGCGTGCAAGGCGCGGGGTCTGCTGCCTTTCATCGCCGGCAATCGCACGCACGTCGTGCCGCCGCTGACGATCACCGACGCCGAGCTCACCGAGGGGCTGTCGATCCTCGACGACGCGCTCGGCACGATAGACCACTACGCGGACGCCTAGGGGTCCGCACTGCTTGTGCGTCGAATCCCACTGCGGCCACGGGCCCTTCGC
>JAUNUZ010000022.1:0-11778 GCA_030537915.1 Micrococcales bacterium | reverse complement strand
GCTGCGAGTCCGACTGGTCGGGTTGTTGGAGACCTTCCGTCGGTCACGGCCGTGGTCCCGCTGCGAGCGGAGCCCTCGTCGCAACCCCGGCCGGATGGCGAGATGACCGTCCCGCTGGCTGAGCGCCCGGCGGTAGCGTGACGGGCAGACCATCGATTGTCACGACCTTCGAGCCGACGGGGTAGCCATGAGCCACGAGTGGAATTTCGAGACCCGCGCGGTGCACGCGGGCCAGCAACCGGACAGCCAGACGGGCGCGCGGGCGTTGCCGATCTACCAGACGACCTCCTTCGTCTTCCCCGACGCCCAGACCGCGGCCGACCGCTTCGCCCTGACCGATCTCGGCCCGATCTACACCCGGCTCGGCAACCCGACCCAGGGGGTCGTCGAGGATCGGATCGCCGCCCTCGAAGGGGGAGTGGGGGCTCTCCTACTTGCCTCGGGACAGGCGGCCACGACGATCGCCATCCTCAACATCGCCGGCGCGGGGGATCACCTGGTCGCCAGCTCGGCGCTCTATGGCGGTACGTTCAATCTGCTCAAGCACACACTGTCCAGGCTCGGAATCGAGACGACCTTCGTCGAGACCGGGAATCTCCAGGCATGGCGTGCCGCGGTCCGCCCGAACACCAAGCTGCTCTTCGGCGAGACGATCTCCAATCCCGACGGCAAGATCCTCGACGTCGTAGGGGTCGCCGAGATCGCCCACGAGGCCGGGGTGCCGCTCATCGTCGACAACACAGTGGCCAGCCCCTACCTGCTGCGCCCGATCGA
This sequence comes from Micrococcales bacterium, assembly GCA_030537915.1. Taxonomy (GTDB): domain Bacteria; phylum Actinomycetota; class Actinomycetes; order Actinomycetales; family Dermatophilaceae; genus Kineosphaera. The sequence continues at coordinate 11,004 of JAUNUZ010000022.1, read as the reverse complement.
GCACGGCGCCGACGTCGTTCTGCACTCGGCCACTAAGTACCTCGGCGGCCATGGCACGTCGATCGCGGGCGCTATCGTCGACGCTGGCACGTTTGACTACGCCGCCTATCCGGAGAAGTTCCCGCAGCTCAACACCCCGTCGGAGAGCTACCACGGGCTCGTCTTCGCGCGCGACCTCGGCGTCGGTTGCGCGCTGGGCGCCAACCTGGCCTATATCCTCAAAGCGCGCGTCGAGCTGCTGCGCGACCTCGGCTCGGCCGTCAGCCCCTTCAACGCCTTCCTCATCGCCCAGGGCATCGAGACGCTCGCGCTGCGGATGGAGCGCCACGTCGAGAACGCCGAAAAGGTCGCGGATTTCCTTGTCGGGCACGACCAGGTGGAGACGGTCTTCTACTCCTCGCTGGAGCAGAGCCCGCAGAAGGCGCTCGCCGATCGTTACCTGCCCCGCGGCGTCGGGGCCGTCCTCTCCTTCGAGATCACCGGTGGTCTGGAAGCCGGCAAGCTCTTCGTTGACGGCCTCGAGCTGCACAGCAACGTTGCCAACATCGGCGACGTGCGCTCACTCGTCATCCACCCGGCCTCGACGACGCACAGCCAGGGCAGCGACGAGGACCGCGCCGGAGCCGGCGTCACTCCCGGGCTTGTCCGGCTCGCGGTGGGCATCGAGCACATCGACGACATCCTTGCCGACCTCGACAAGGGATTCGCCGCCGCGAGGTCCTGAACTGCCTTTCTTTGTGCTGCCGCCTTGTCGCCCAAGGATCAGGCCTTGTCCGCGGAGCGCTCGGGAACGGTCGGGACGGGGTTAGGCGGGGCGGCGAGCCAGGACGTAGAGCCGTTCGATCTCCACCTCGAGGCCCAGGAGCGGCCCGCGCAGGTACCACTCCACGATCTCGAGCCCGGCCGCTGCGACCGCGTCTTTGACCGCGTGCGGATCGTGCAGCACGAACGAGACGTCCACGGGGTGCTCCCACCAACTGTCCAGGTGGCGCACCTCGTCCCCGATGTGCACCGCCAGGGCCAGGTGGCCGCCGGCCTCGAGCGTGCGGGCGAGCCCGGCAATCGCGTCGGGCAGCTCCGACCCGGCCAGGTGCGCCAGTGCAAACCAGGCGATGATCGCGCCCCAGCCGGATGCGCGCGGCGGCCGGAGCAGCCGCCGGAAGTCACCGACCTCGAACTTGACGTCCGCGTAGTCGCTGCGGGCCTGCTCGATCATGGCGGGCGAGAGGTCGAACCCGGTGACGTCCGCCCCGGTGTCCGCTAGGAAGGCCGCGAGATGGCCCGGGCCGCAGCCGATGTCGGCGACGGGGGCTGCCCCGGCCAACTCTGCGACGCGCTCCAGCATCCATCGGTCGAATGGCTTGGCGTTGAGCTCTTCTCCGAGTCGGTCCGCGTAGGTCGAGGCGACGGTGTCGTAGGCGAGGCGCACCAAGCCATCGCGGGCGTCAGCCCCCTGCGCGAGAACGACATCCCGATCGATGGCGAGCGTGGCCGCGTCACCGGTCGACGACGCGGCGGGGCCTGCGCTGGGCAGCGGCCCGAGCAGGTGGCTCCAGCGGGGTTCGTGCTGCCCGGGCTGGCGCTGCAGCTGGGCGACGATCGGGATGGTCCGCGCCGCGAGCCTCTCCAGACAGACCTCCACGTCGCCACGGTCCGCGAACGCGTGCAGACGTTCACACCTCGTCCGTAACTCGCCCGCGGACTGTGGCCCCCGCAGGAGTAGGACGGTCAGGATCGTCCGCTCTGCGTCGTCGACATCGAGTGCTTCACTGAGCAGTTGGTGATATTTCAACGTTCGCGAGCCCTTGCCTGCCCAGACGATACGCAGCAGGCCGCGCTCTTTGAGAGTGCGCGCCGCCGTCTCCAGGGCGAGGTCGTCATACGCGCTTACCGGCTCTCGGCTGCTGCTCTGGTTACATGCGCCGCGCAGCGCGTTGAGCGTCAGCGGATAGCTCGCCGGGACCGTGCGCTGCTTCTCCAACAGGCTCCCCAGGACGCGCTGCTCGAGGGGATCCAGGACGGGTCGCTCCATACCCGTCAGTGTTGCAGTCGTGCCCCTGCTGGTCGTGGGCGTCCCCGAAACCGGGACTCCGCCGGGTGTCGTCACCGAGTGGGTGACACAGGCCGCCCCCGCAAAGATTGCGGGGGCGGCCTGTGTCATTAGCAGAACGAGCAGGTCACTGGGCCGCGCCCACGAACTCCGCTTCGTTCTTGCCGGTGGCCGGGTTGTCCGTGGCGTCGGAGTTGGGGCCCGGGGCGTCGTCGGACGACAGGGCCTCGAGCGCCTTGCGGACGCCTTCGCCATAGGCCGGATCTGCCTTGGTGCAGTTGGCGATGTGCCGCTCGATCGTCTCCTGCGACGCACCGGTGATCGCGCGGGCGGTGTTCTCGAAGAGCACCTGCTGCTGCTGCGGGGTCATCTTCTCGCGGAAGAGCACGCCAGGCTGGCTGAAGTAGTCATCGTCGTCCTCGCGGTGGTCGAACCGGTCGGCCGTCGGGTCGATCTTCAACGGGGGCTCGCGGAACTGCGGCTGCTCCTCGTAACGACCGTAGGAGTTCGGGTTGATCGCCGGGGTCGGGCCCTGGCTGATCCGCATCGCACCGTCGCGGTGGTAGGAGTTGTACTGCCCGTCCGGCACGCCACGGGCGCTGTTGACGGGGATCTGGTGGTGGTTCACACCGAGCCGGTAGCGCTGGGCGTCGGCATAGGAGAAGAGCCGGCCCTGCAGCATGTGGTCGGGCGAGAAGCTGATGCCCGGGACGATGTGGGTCGGGCTGAAGGCGGCCTGCTCGACGTCGAGGAAGTAGTTCTCCGGGTTGCGGTTGAGCTCGAACTCACCGACCTCGATGAGCGGGTAGTCACCCTTGGGCCAGATCTTCGTCAGGTCGAAGGGGTGGTAGGGAACCTTCTCCGCGTCCTCCTCCGGCATGATCTGTACGAAAAGCTTCCACTTAGGGAAGTCGCCCTTCTCGATCGAATCGAAGAGGTCGCGCTGGTGGGACTCCCGATCTGAGCCGATGAGCTCGGCGGACTCAGCGTCGGTGAGGTTTTCGATGCCCTGCTGGGTGCGGAAGTGGAACTTGACCCAGAAGCGCTCACCCGCGTCGTTGTAGAAGCTGTAGGTGTGCGATCCGAAGCCGTGCATGTGCCGGTAGGAAGCGGGGATGCCGCGGTCGGACATGACGATCGTCACCTGGTGCAGGGCCTCGGGCAGGTTGGTCCAGAAGTCCCAGTTGTTCTCGGCGGAGCGCAGGTTGGTCTTCGGGTCGCGCTTGACTGCGTGGTTGAGATCAGGGAACTTCAGCGAGTCGCGGAAGAAGAAGACCGGGGTGTTGTTGCCGACGACATCCCAGTTGCCCTGCTCGGTGTAGAACTTCAGCGCAAAACCGCGGATGTCGCGCTCGGCGTCGGCCGCACCGCGCTCCCCGGCAACGGTCGAGAAGCGCGCGAACATCTCGCATTCGTTGCCGACCTGGCCGAAGATCTTGGCGCTCGTGTACTTGCTGATGTCGTGCGTGACCTTGAAGGTGCCCCAAGCGCCCGAACCCTTGGCGTGCATCCGACGCTCGGGGATGACCTCGCGGTCGAAGTGGGCCAGCTTCTCCAGGAACCACACGTCCTGCATCAGCAGCGGGCCGCGCGGGCCTGCGGTGAGACTGTTCTGGTTGTCCCACACAGGGGCGCCGGCGACCGTGGTCAGCGGCTTGGTGTTGCCCGGCTCTTGGCGAGGGCCTGCGGCTTCCATAGTGTTCTCCTTCGTGCGGCGTGGATCGGGGGGTAGGTCGGGTGGTGCAGATCGGGGATGAGCTGTGCCTCGGCCGGCGCCATGGTCTGGGCGACATGCGGTTGACCCGACACTAGGGGAAGGGTCTGACAGCCTCCGTCGTACAGTCCGGGCAGGCGCCCCAGAAGACGACTTCGGCCTCGTCGACGCGGTAACCGTGGGTGCTCGAGGGAGCTAGGCAGGGCGCCTGCCCGACCGCGCACTCGACGTCGGCCAACGCGCCGCAGCTGCGGCAGACGATGTGATGGTGATTGTCCCCGCGGTACAGCTCGAACAGCGCCGGCGAGCGAGCGGGCTCGATGCGCCGGACGATTCTCGCACCGTGCAATGCATGGAGGACGTCGTAGATGGCCTGCTTGCTCACCTTGCCCAGCCGAGTCCGGACCGCGCCGGAGATCGCTTCCGCGTCCGCGTGCGGACGCAGCCACAGCTCGTCGATGACGGCGGTGCGGGGACGGGTGACACGTAGCCCGGCGCCGCGCAGCAGAGCTGCGGCATCCGGCGGGGTCAACATACCCCTATCCCATCATGTGGACTGGACCAAGTCAAGAACTGTCTCGAAGTGAGACATCCGTTTCCCCGCGAGCAGACGGGTGGCCTTGCCGAGGGCCGCTGCCTGGTCGACCTGGTGGCCGCAGAGGGGATGGTCGCCCTGGTCGCCACAGTGGGCAGGACGGCTGCGGGCACAGCCTGTCGGGGCCCGCACTTATCCTGAAGCGGTGCCCGATCAGACGCCGAACCCCGCAGCTGGGGACAGCCCCCGGCGCCGGCGATCCGGCGGGCGGCCCAGGGGAGGACCCCGCTCGGCGCCACGTCCGGTGCAGACAACGGCGCAGCGACAGGAGCGTCAGCGGGGGCGCCGGAAGGCCGACCAGGAACAGGTAGAGCGTCGCCATGCGGCTGCTAAAGGCCTGGAGATCGCCTACCCCGAGCAGCTGCCGGTCTGCGCGCGCCGGGACGACATCGCGGCAGCGATCCGGAACAACCAGGTCGTGATCGTGGCGGGGGAGACCGGCTCCGGCAAAACGACCCAGCTGCCGAAGATCTGCCTCGAGCTCGGCCGGGGTGTCAACGGACAGATCGGACACACCCAACCCCGCCGCATCGCCGCCCGCTCGGTTGCCGAGCGTATCGCCGAAGAACTCGACATCGAGCTCGGCGAGCAGGTCGGCTACCAGGTCAGATTCACCGACCACAGCAACCGCGACACGCTCGTCAAGGTCATGACCGACGGCGTGCTGCTCAACGAGCTGCGGCGCGACCGCGACCTGCGCCGCTACGACACGATCATCATCGACGAGGCGCATGAGCGAAGCCTCAACATCGACTTCATCCTCGGCTACCTCAAGCAGCTCCTGCCGCGCCGGCCCGACCTCAAGGTGATCGTCACCTCGGCGACGATCGACCCGGAGAAGTTCTCCCGGCACTTCGCCAGCGACGGTCGGCCGGCGCCGATCATCGAGGTGTCGGGGCGCACCTATCCAGTGGAGGTCCGCTACCGGCCGCTCGTGCGCAGCCAACCCAGCCGCAAGCCCGGCGGGCAGCCCGAGGATGTGGAGATCGACCAGGTCGCCGGCATCGTCGAGGCCGTCGAGGAGCTGTGGACCGAAGCGGGTTCCGCCGATCGTGGCCGCGATGGCGCCGGCGAGGGCATCCTCGTCTTCCTCTCTGGAGAGCGCGAGATCCGTGACGCTGCGGACGCGCTGACCGGGCTCGACCTACCCGGCACCCAGATCCTGCCCCTGTACGCACGGCTGTCGGCCGCCGAGCAGCACCGGGTATTCGAGCGCCATAGCGGACGCCGGGTCGTCTTGGCCACCAACGTCGCGGAGACCTCGCTGACCGTCCCGGGCATTCGGTATGTCCTCGACGCCGGTACCGCGCGAATCTCCCGCTACAGCCAGCGGACCAAGGTCCAGCGCCTGCCCATCGAGCCGATCAGCAAAGCGAGCGCAAACCAGCGCTCCGGGCGCTGCGGACGAGTCGCGGATGGGATCGCGATCCGGCTCTACAGCGAGGAGAACTTCGAGGCTCGCCCCGAGTTCACCGATCCGGAGATCCTGCGGACCAACCTCGCCTCGGTCATCCTCCAGATGACGAGCGTCGGGCTCGGCGATCTCAATCGTTTCCCCTTTGTCGACCCGCCGGACTCGCGGATGGTCACCGACGGCCTGCGGCTGCTCCACGAGCTGCACGCGATCGACCCCGACGAGCCCGACCCCAGAAGGAGACTGACAAATGTCGGTCGTCGGTTGGCGCGTCTTCCCGTGGATCCCCGCCTCGCCCGGATGCTCCTGGAAGCCGATACGAACGGCGCCTTGCGTGAGGTGGCGGTCATCGTCGCGGCACTTTCGATTCAAGATGTCCGCGAGCGTCCCGCCGACAAGCAGGCGCAGGCCGACCAGAGGCACGCCCGCTTCAAGGACGAGCACTCCGACTTCGCCACGCTCCTCAATGTCTGGAACTATGTCCGCGTTCAGCAGAAGGAGCTCTCCGGGAGCGCGTTCCGGCGCCTCTGCAAGGCCGAATACCTGCACTATCTGCGGATCCGGGAGTGGCAGGACCTCGTCGCCCAGCTGCGCTCGGCAGCGAAGGAATTGGATCTCACGTGGAACAAGGCTGACGGGAGTGTCGAGGCGATTCACCGCAGCCTGCTCACGGGCTTGCTCTCGCACGTCGGCCTGCGCGATCCGCAGAAGCGCGACTACCTTGGCGCCAGGGGCGCGCGCTTCGCGATCCAGCCCGGTTCGACGCTCGTGCGTCGACCGCCGGACTGGATCATGTCCGCCGAACTCGTCGAGACGACCCGGCTCTGGGCCCGCACGAACGCGACGACCGACCCGACGTGGGTCGAACAGGCGGCGGCGCACCTCGTCAAGCGCACGTACGGCGAACCGACGTGGAGCCGCAAGCGGGCCGGGGCGGTAGCCAAGGAGCGAGTCACCCTCTACGGCTTGCCGCTCGTCGCCGACCGGCAGGTCGCCTACGGGAGTATCGACCCCGAATCGGCCCGCGAGATCTTCATCCGAAGCGCGCTCGTCGAGGGCGACTGGGAGACCTCGCACCGCTTCTTTCACGACAACCGCAAGCTCATCGATCGCCTCGCGGAGCTGGAGTCCCGGGCGCGGCGCCGCGACCTCATCGTCGACGACGAGACGCTCGTCGAGTTCTACGAGCAACGGGTCCCGGCCCACGTCGTCTCCGGCGCGCACTTCGACAGCTGGTGGAAGACCGCGCGGCGGGCAGACCCCGAGCTGCTCACGTTCACCGAGGACCTGCTGCTCAACGAGGACGCGGCCGACACCGTCGACGCCCGCGACTACCCCCACTTATGGGAGCAGGGGCAGCTGCGACTGCGGCTCACGTATCAGTTCGAGCCAGGCGCCGACGCCGACGGGGTCACCGTGCACATCCCCATCGAGCAGCTCAATCAGGTCCGCGACGTCGGTTTCGACTGGCTTGTACCCGGAATGCGTGCGGAGCTTGCGACCGCGCTGGTCCGGTCCCTGCCGAAGACGACCCGCAAGAACTTCGTGCCGGCGCCTGATCGCGCGCGAGAGGCCTTGGCCGAGGCCGATCCGGGCAACGGCGCGCTCGTTGACGAACTCGCCCGCGGCCTCTACATCGCAACCGGGCACCGGGTGCCGCCGGGGGAGTGGGGGGTGAGCAGGTTGCCCGATCACTTGCGCATGACATTCCGCGTCGAGGGTCCCGGTGGTTCGGGCCCCACGGGTCCGCGGTCGGGACACGGGCGCGGTCGGCGAGGCGGTGGCCGCGGCACGCTGGGCGAGAGCAAGGACCTAGCTGACCTGCAGGAACGCCTCTCCGACTCGATGCGCACGACGATGGCCCGCGCAGCCGGGGACGCCGGTCTGGAGCGTCGTGGGATGGTCGGCTGGGAAATCGGAACACTCCCGGCCACCTTCGAGAAGCGTCGCGGCGACCGCGTCATCCAGGGTTTCCCGGCACTTGTAGACGAAGGCGACACCGTGGCCGTCCGTGTGCTGCCTAGTGCCGCAGAGCAGTTGGCCGCGAGTCGGGCTGGGGTGCGACGCCTGCTCCTGCTCAACACGACTGTGCCCTGGCAGCGCATCCTCGGCCTCATGAGCAACGCCCAGAAGCTGGCGCTCGGCAACAATCCGCACGGCAGCGTCCCAGCGCTCCTGGATGACGTACTCGCGGCCGCGGTCGATGCGATCGTCGCCGCGCGATCGGTCCGGGTCGACACCAAGGAGTCCTATGACGAGGCGCTGGCAGCCGTGCGCCGCGAGATCGTGCCAGTCGTACTCGAGATCGTCGAGTTGGTCCACCCGATCCTCGACCGCGCCCTGGCCGTGCGCCTCGCCCTCGATGCGCAGACGAGTCCGCGCACCGCCGCCCTGCGGGCTGACGTCGATGCCCAGCTGGATGCCCTCATTCATCCCGGCTTCGTAGCCGAGACCGGTCTGGCCCAGCTGCGTCAACTGCCCCGCTACGCGGCCGGGATGCTCGAGCGCATCGAGAAGGCTCCGGAGAATTTGACGCGCCACGAGCAGCGCCGCCTCGAGGTCGCTCACGTTCAGGCCGAGCTGGACAAGGTCGTCGAGCAACTGCCGGCGGAGGAGCGTGGGGGTTCGGACATCGTCGCACTGCGCTGGATGATCGAGGAGCTGCGGATCAGTTTTTTCGCCCAGCGGCTCGGCACGGCCTATCCTGTGTCGGCGAAGCGGATCCACCGGGCGATGGGCGCCGTGCAGGACGCCCAGTGACGACAACGCGCGAATTTACGCGCGCGGGACGAACCGGCGATGCGGGAACACTGCCGCCCGCGCTCGGTGTTGACTGAGCGAAGGCCCGCGCCTCGTTCGGCCGCGGCTCGACTCAGCTGGTCGGGCTCGGCAAAGCCTGCGTGTTGCGCGGTCCGCTGACGAAGGAGGACCACGTGCAGGATCCAGCAGGGCTGTACAGGCTCGAGACGGACATCGACCTCGCCGACGCCAAGGCGCCCGTGCTCATTGTGGCGCTGGCAGGATTCTTCGACGCCGGAGCCGCGCAGTCGCTCGTGGTCCGTCACCTCATGGAGCGCCTTGACCACCGCGTCGTGGCCACCTTCGATGTCGACCAGGTCCTGGACTACCGGGGCAGACGACCAGCCATGACGTTCAACGCCGATCACTGGGGCGACTACGACGACCCTACGCTCGCGCTCTACAGGTTCATCGATGACGTGGGTACGCCCTTCCTGCTGCTGTCCGGCCCGGAGCCGGACTATCAGTGGGAGCGATGCGTCGAGGCGGTGCGACAGCTCATCGTCCTGCTCGGCGTCGAGGTCGTCGTCACCGCACACGGCATCCCGATGGCGGTGCCGCACACGCGCCCCCTCGGGGTCTCCTTCCACGCCACAGACCCAAAGCGGCGCGCAGACCACACACCGCTGTTCGGCACGGTCACCGTGCCCGGCTCGCTCGCTTCCCTTCTGGAGCTGCGTCTGGGCGAGAGCGGGGTCGATGCCTGCGGTGTCGCCGTATACGTGCCCCACTACCTGGCCCAGTCCGATTTCCCGCCCGCGGCGGTCACGGCGCTGGATCATCTCGCCGAGCAGACGGGTCTGAAGATTCCAGACTCGGCGCTACGGCTGGCGGCTGCCGAGACCATGAAGGTCGTCGCGACTGAGCTGGAGGGTTCGCCCGACGCAGCCGAACTGGTCAAGAGTCTGGAGCGGCAGTATGACACCCGCACCGAGGAACCGTCCCCGGGCGAAGTGTTGCTCGATCCGGACGGAAAGGTGCCGACCGCGGACCAGCTGGGTGCGGAGTTCGAAGCTTTCCTGCGGGACGAAGCGGGCTCGTAGTCGCAAACCTGCCGCGGCCGGGCCGAACGCTTCAGACCTTGGTGTGCCGGGCCCGGAAGAAGCTGTAGAGGCCGTAGCAGCCGATCCCGACCGCGACCGCGGCGAGAAGCCAGGGCCCGAACGGTTGCCTGATGAGCAAGGCCAGAGCCCCGCCGCGTCCTTGGGACTCGGCGGCGCGGCCGCTGGCCCCGGCAAGCACGAAGAGGCCGCCCACGATGATGAGCGCGATGCCCTTGGCGGGATAACCGATCATGCCGGCCGTGACCGCGATGTCACCTGGGTCGTCGACGAGATCTTGGAGGAAGGACTTCCGTAGGCCCTTGACGATGTGATAAATGCCTACGCCGACCACGACGAGGCCGATAAGGATGACGAGGAGCTTGCCTCCGGGCAGGGCGAGAATGTCGCCCGTCGTCTGGGCCGACTGCGTTGCGCCGTTCGAGGACTTGCCGCGCGCTATCGTCGCAGCCGTCCAGCCCAGTGCCACGTAGACAACCGCCTTCGAGACAGCCTTGATGCGGCTGAACACCGCGTCCTTGCCGCTGCCGTGCCACCCGCCGATCGCTTCCGTGAGCTGCCACAACGCCAACCCGACGAAGCCGACGACGAGTATCCAGAGCAACGAGGCGCCCCACGGCGCCTTCGCGATCGTCGACATCGCACTCGACTGATCGGCGCTGGTCTTCGAGCCGCCCATGGCGACCTGAAGAGCGATCCACGCGATGAGTAGATGGATAACGCCACTCGCGGCATACCCGACCCGGGCGGCCGCGCGGACCACCGGGTGATCGTTAGTCTCTCGGGCGGCCTCCTGGGCCTTGCCGACGACACCGTCATGCTCCACGTCCTGTGACCTCCGCTTCAGGCCCCCGCCAGGCAGCGGCCGCGCCATTTCCGCAACTCTACGTACCGTGCCTGGTCAGGGGCCCGATGTGGGCGGGCCACGGGCTCGGCGGCACCGCCAGAGAGCGAGGTCCGTCGGCTCGCCTAGGCCGCGACATCCGCAGCGCATGAAAGTGTGATGCTCCGGGCATCGTCTGCTCGACGTAGGCTCTCGATCTGAACAGGAGCACCATGGGCATCTTCAACATCTTCGGCAAGGATGAGCCGGCAGCGAATCCGCAGCGGTCCGAACCGGACTCGGCCCTGGCCTCAGCCGCGACCGGCCTCGTCCAGCGGCTGCTCACCGCCGGTATCGACGGCTGGGGGACGTTCGCTTCGGCGCGCCAGGTCGCGGATACGGCCCAGGGGCGTGAACCCCAGCCCGAGAAGGCGGTTGACGACATCGTCAACGACCACACCAAGCTGGCGGCCGGTGGGGGGTTCATCACCGGGCTCGGGGGCATCATCACCCTCCCTGTCGCGCGTCCTGCCCACGTTCTCGGGGTC
>JAUNUZ010000021.1 GCA_030537915.1 Micrococcales bacterium | reverse complement strand
AGCAGCAGCGAGTCGAGCCGGTCCATGATCCCGCCGTGACCGGGCAGAATCGAGCCGAGGTCCTTGATCCCCAGATCGCGCTTGACCATCGACTCGGTCAGATCGCCCAGGGTCGCCAACGCGACGGCCACCAGGCCGACGAGGACACCGGCCCACCAGGCCCCGTGCAGCAGCAGCGGGACGACGATCGCCCCGGTGACGACACAGGCCAGCGCCGAACCGGCGAACCCCTCCCACGACTTCTTCGGACTCACCGACGGCGCCATGGGGTGGCGACCCCGCAGGACGCCCGCCGCATATCCACCGATATCGCTGGCGATCGTGACGAGGATGAAGGCGATGACCCGCCTGGGTCCGTCCGGCGCGGCGAGCATGAGGGCCGAGAAGGACGCGAGGAAGGGCGCGTAGGTCGCGACGAAGACACCACCGCCGATGTCGCGCGCTGCGCCGTCGAGGCCGTCGAAGACGCGCCAACACACGACGGCGAGGACCGTCACCCCGAAGGCGACCATGAGCGCTGCCGGGCCGCCCAGATAGGCCGCCGGGAGCATGGCGACCGCGCCGAGCCAGACCGGCACGAGCGGCACATTGACCCGACCGGACTCCAGTCCCTGGTGCAGCTCCCATACCGCGAGCAGGATCGCCGGCGTGGCCAACAGCAACCATCCCCAGCGCAGCAGGAGCAGGGCGGCCAGGCACAGCCCACCCAGGAAGAACCCCACCGCGATCGCGAGCGGCAGATTGCGCCCGGCCCGGCCGAGCGAGGCGGGGACCCTCGGTGCCTGCTGGTCGCCCGACCCTCCGGCCGGAGCGTGGGTCGAGCTCACGTCACACCTCGAGAAGGTCGGACTCCTTGCCCTTCAACAGGGCGTCCACAAGGTCGACGTGCTTCTTCGTCAGCGTCTCGAGTTCCTTCTCAGCGCGCGCTCCCTCGTCCTCGCCGATGTCGCCGTCCTTGACGGCCCTGTCGATCTGGTCCTTGGCGTGGCGGCGGATGTTGCGGATCGAGATCTTGGCGTCCTCGCCCTTGCGGTGCGCCATCTTGATGTATTCCTTGCGGCGATCCTGGGTCAGCTGCGGCAGGATGCAACGAATCGTGATGCCGTCATTGCTGGGGTTGACGCCGAGATCGGAGTCGCGCAGCGATTTCTCCACCGCGCTCAGCGACGACTTGTCGAAAGGCGTGATGAGGACCGTGCGCGCCTCCGGGGTCTGGAAGGAGGCCAGCTGCTGCAACGGCGTCGGCGCACCGTAGTAGTCGACGAGGAGCTTGCTGAACATGGACGCGGTCGCGCGTCCGGGCCGGATCGTGGCGAAATCCTCCTTGGCGACCTCGACGGCCTTCTCCATCTTCTCTTCGGCCTCGAACATCGTCTCGTCCAGCATCGCCGGCTCCTTCGTCCTCGCGTTTGGGGCCGTGCGGCCCAGGGCTTCGTCGCCGGGGCGTCCCAGCTCATCGAGTCCAAACCTACCGGCCCACCGGGGCCGTGTTCCCGCGGGCCGCATGGGCCGAGCATTTGGGCTCGACACGCTCGCTGCCTGCGGTCCTGGAGGTTGTGGGTTCAGCCCGCGTAGACCTCGGTGCCGATGGGCTCCCCGCGCAACGCCCGCGTGATCGTGTCCTCGCCCTGCATCGCAAAGACGACCATCGGCAGGCCGTTCTCCATACACAGGCTGAACGCGGCCGCGTCCACGACCTTGAGGCCCTGCTGCAGCGCTTGGCTGTAGGCGACCCGATCGAGCTTGACCGCGTCAGGGTTCGTGCGCGGGTCGGAGTCGTAGACCCCGTCGACACCGTTCTTGCTCATGAGCACGGCGTCACAGTGGATCTCCAGCGCGCGCTGCGCCGAGACCGTGTCGGTCGAGAAGTACGGCATGCCGGCTCCCGCGCCGAACATGACGATGCGGCCTTTCTCCAGGTGCCGGATCGCGCGGCGCGGGATGTAGGGCTCCGCGACTTGGCCCATCGTGATCGCGCTCTGCACCCGGGTCTCGACACCCTCCTTCTCGAGGAAGTCCGAGAGCGCGAGACAGTTCATCACCGTGCCGAGCATGCCCATGTAGTCGGCCCGCGCCCGGTCCATGCCGCGCTGCTGCAGCTCGGCGCCGCGGAAGAAGTTGCCACCGCCGACGACGACCGCGACCTCGACGCCCTCGCGGGCCGCGACGGCGATCTGGTGGGCGATGCCCTTGACGACGCTGGGGTCGACGCCGATAGCGCCGCCACCGAAAGCCTCTCCCGACAGCTTGAGCAGGACACGCTATAGGAGCGGTTCGTCGCATTCGACACCGGCTGGGGTCCCTTCGGTTGAACAGTCTGGTGATGGTCATGTCTGTGCCCACGCCGACACAACGTGGGCACACCACCAGCGATTCTCACACGATCGCGGCGCAGCACCCGCCACACAACCCAGGCTCATGCGCGCGAGCGCCCATCCTCCCAGGCTGGAGGATGGGCGCTCGCCTGGATTCGGGTGCCTTCAGGCGCCGACGCGGAAGCGGGCGAAGGACTGACCCTGCGCACCGGCCTCCTTGAGCACGGCCTGGACCTGCTTCTTCTGGTCCTTGGCGTACTTCTGCTCCAGGAGCACGTTCTCGGCGAAGTAACCGTTGACGCGGCCTTCGACGATCTTGGGCAGGGCGGCCTCGGGCTTGCCCTCCTCCTTGGCGGTCTCCTGCGCGAGACGACGTTCGTTCGCCACCGTCTCGGCGGAGATCTCTGCACGCGTCAGGACCGTCGGGCTGAACGCGGCAATGTGCATCGCGATGTCACGACCGAGCTGCTCGTCCCCACCCTCGTAGGCGAAGAGCACGCCGATCTGCGCGGGCAGGTCGGGGTTGGTCTTGTGTAGGTAGGACACCACCTGGGGAGCCTCGATGCGAGCGACGCGTCGCACCTCGATCTTCTCGCCGATCGTCGCGTTTGCGTCGTCAAGGATTTCCTTGACGGTCTTGCCGTCGATCGCAGAGGCGAGCAGCATCTCGGCGTCCGCGGCCTTGGAGTCGACGGCCTGCTTCAGGACGACAGCCGCAAGCTCGATGAAGGTCGGGTTCTTGGCGACGAAGTCGGTCTCGCAGTTGACCTCGACGAGGGTGCCGACGCCACCGTCGACGCTGGCGGTCACCAGTCCGTTGCTGGCCGAGCGGCCCTCGCGCTTGGTGACCCCCTTGAGTCCCTTGATGCGCAGGATGTCGGTTGCCTTGGTGCGGTCGCCGTCGGCCTCGTCGAGCGCCTTCTTGACGTCGAGCATGCCCGCGCCGGTCTGCTCACGAAGCGCCTTGATGTCTGCAGCGGTGTAGTTGGCCATCTCGCTCACTCTCTATGGGGTATCGGGAGCGCAGCAGGCAGGCACGCACCCGGTCGGGTCCGTGCCTGCCGCGTTGCACATGTGCTTAGTTGGTCTGCCTCAGGCCTGTTCGGTCGCGGCGTCGGCCGCGGGAGCATCCTGTGTCGGTACCTCTTGAACGGCGGCAACGTCGGCCGCGCGCTGTTCGCTGTCCTCGGCAACCGCCTGCTGCTCGGTCGGCTCGACGACATCGGCCTGCGCCGTGAGGTCCGCGCCATCCTGGACCGAGGTCGGACCGGTCTGGACGTCGGTCTCGTCAGCAGCGGTCTCGCCCGCGGTCTGCTCACCGGCGAGGAGCTCACGCTCCCACTCGGCCATCGGCTCCGCCGGGGCGCCACCGTCGGTGACGCTCTCGCCGCCGCCCGCGTTCTGGCTGCGGGTCATGAGACCGTCGGCGACGGCGTCGGCCACCACGCGGGTCAGCAGCGTGACGGAGCGGATCGCATCGTCGTTGCCCGGGATCTTGTAGTCGACCTCGTCGGGGTCGCAGTTCGTGTCGAGAATCGCGATGACCGGCAGGTTGAGCTTGCGCGCCTCCGTTACCGCGAGGTGCTCCTTCTTGGTGTCAACGATCCACACGGCTGAGGGCACCTTGGCCATGTCACGGATGCCGCCGAGCGTGCGCTCGAGCTTGTCCATCTCGCGGTGTAGGACGAGGAGCTCCTTCTTGGTGCGACCGGAGCCGGCCACATCGGCGAAGTCGATCTCCTCGAGCTCCTTGAGCCGCTCGAGCCGCTTGTGCACGGTGTTGAAGTTCGTGAGCATGCCGCCGAGCCAACGGTGGTTGACGTACGGCATGCCGACGCGCGTCGCCTGCTCGGCGACCGGCTCCTGGGCCTGCTTCTTCGTGCCGACGAAGAGGATGGTGCCGCCGTGGGCGACGGTCTGCTTGACGAAGTCGTAGGCCTCGTTGATGTAGGTCAGCGACTGCTGCAGGTCGATGATGTAGATGCCATTGCGCTCCGTCATGATGAAGCGCTTCATCTTGGGGTTCCAGCGACGGGTCTGGTGCCCGAAGTGGACGCCGCTCTCGAGGAGCTGGCGCATGGTGACGACGGCCATGCCGAGGTCTCCTTTTCGTTGGTCCAGTTGTCCACGCAGATCACGGGTTTGCGACTGCATGCCTGGCGCCTCCGACCCACCACCACCGACAACTCCCCGAGAGAGGGTTGCCGGACTGCGGGCGATGCGCCCCGGCCAGCCGGACTCACGTCCGACGACGCCGATGGGAGGCGCGCGAATTCCTCCACACACACGGGAGGTGAGGTCATACTACGTCCTGCGCGGACCCCCGCGCGAACCCTCGTGTCGAGCGCGCCGGGGTCGGCTATCACCTCCGGCGATGAGTGGCGCTCTACTGCCGCCTCCACACGGAGGTCTTCGGTGCCGTTGCCTGCGCAGCGGGTCAGCTTGGCCCCAACAGCAACTCGATCATCGGTAGTTGGTCCACCGGGTGACCGACCGCGTACTCGATGGCGCCGTGCAGTCGCTTCCAGGCAGGAGGGTGGGCCGCCTGATACCGCTTGAGGGCTGCTGCGGCCTCTGCCGTCGACATCATCCGCGCGTGCGCCGGCAACCGGTGATGACCCAGGGTGACGAAGCAGTGGGGATGGGCCACCAGGTTGCGATACCACTGCGCTCGCTCACCGAAGCCACTGACGATCACGATCGTTGTGGGGCTTGGCCGATCTACGACCTCCAGGCATACGTACCGCGGCAAGCCGGACTTGCGACCTAGGTGTTCCAACAGCAAGACCCGTGGGCCCAGGACCCAGCCTGCCCGATGCCGGTAAAGCCAGATCGGCGCGCGGGCAACCCGCCGATTCATCAGCAGTTGTGCCGCAATTGCGTCACGCCCCCACCGCATCGCTCAATGCTAGTCGCCTCCGATGAAGCCCACCAGTACCGGAGGCGGTCATCCGACGTTCGGCGGACCGTCGGGCATGGCCGTTCTCGGCAATGCCCGCGATTTGGCCAAGATTGTTCGGGCGATGTGCGTGGTCAGGACGAGGGCGGCATGGACGCCGTTGGCTTCTCCCTTCTCGAAGTCGTTCTCGGTGATAGCCATGGTGTTGGTGATGTGGGCGAGACAGACGATGTCGTAGCCACGTGCCCCGGCCAGGGCGTAGAGCGCGGCGGCTTCCATTTCGACACAGGTGGCTCCGGCCTCGACCGCAGCATCGATGGCAGCCTTGGTTTCGCGATATGGGGCGTCAGTGGTCCAGGACCGCGCCGCGATGACTGGTTCGGGCCAATCGTGCATGACGGGTTCGAGTTCGGCTTCGAGGTGGCCGGCAAGAACGCTCCAGGGTTCGGGTGGCAGGTAGTGCAGGCTCGTTCCCTCGTCGCGCAGGGCCTTATCGATTAGGACGAAGCAAGGGGTCTTAGGCAGCGTTTGGAGTTGGCCGGCGGAGGTGATCGAGACGACCAGGTCGGCTCCGCTGGCGAACATCTGCTCCGCGACCAGGACTGCGAAGGGTGCCCCGACAGCGCGGCCGACCACGCCAACGGTCGTCCCGTCCAGGTCGGTGACCCACATATCTGTGTGATAGCAGGCCCAGCCCGCGTGACGCCGCCCCCCGCCTGACTCAGCGAGGTAGGTCGCGATATCTCCATCGGGATCCAGCAGACAAACCCGGGGTACCGGCTGGTCGGGCAGGTTCCTCTGCCGGCGGGCTTCACGCAGCAGGTTGCCCGGTCTGAACACCGACTCGGCGCCGTAGTCCTTTCCTATGGCGTCCATGGCCAGCAGGTTAGCCCAGAGTGCTTCGCGAGGCAGCCCAAGCTTCGCGCACAGGGATCTGCGCCAAATCTTGGGTCTCGGTGTGAAACGGGTCGCCCTCCAAAACCGTAATGTCGGCGAGGTTGCCCGGGGCCAAGCTACCGCGCTCGTGTTCCTCACCGTGTGCCACCGCGCCGCCGCGGGTGTACGCGCCGAGCGCCTGGGCCACCGTCACCTCCATCCCCGGCACGTAGGGTTCGGCCACCGCCGCCCGCACCCCTGCCAGTGGCCGCAGGTCCCCCACCACGGGGCCATCGCTGGAAAACGCCACGTCCAAGCCCGCTTCGAAGTAGGCCCGGAGAGGAAATACCTGCCCGGCGAGTTCTGCTGGGATGAAGCGGTCGTAGTTGGCGCGCAACTCACGCAGGAAGACGGGTTGCGGCACAGCGATCACCCGCAGTTCACGCGCCCGACGCAGGTGTTTCGCAGAGGGTAGACCGAAATGCTCAATGCGATGCCGGGGACCCTGCGGGTACTCCTGCGCAAGCTGCGCGTACACGCCGAGGAGCTGATCCAGCGCCACGTCCCCGATGGCGTGCGCGCCGATACGGAAGCCTGCCACGTGTGCCTCGCGCGCCACCTCGTAGAGGTCCTGGGTCTCGAAGCGCAGCACGCCTTGGCTAGGCGGCTCGACGTTCCGGTATGGCGCGCTGACCGCAGCCGTCGCACCGCTTAGGCCGCCGTCGCCGAACAACTTCACGCTGTCGCAGCGCAGCCGGGGGGAGCGGAGTTTTTCGGGGAGGGGGAGTGTGTCGGTGCCCCCGTCGGGGCGGCGCAGGTAGAGCAGGTTCACGCGAATGGGAAGCCTGCCCGCCGCGTCCAGCGCTGCGTAGGCAGCGTAGAGGGGCGGGTCCACCGCAGCGTCGGTCACCGTCGTGAGGCCAAGGGCTTTCAGTTCATTTAGCCCCGCCAGAATCCATTCCTCATACTGGGCCGGGGTGGGGGCCGGCATCGCTTTGGACACCAGGCCATAGGCAGTCTCGGTCAGCCGCCCGCGGTCGTAGTCGACCTCCCCGCCGGGCGGGGCCGGAGTGTCAGGATGAATATGTGCGAGGTCCAGGGCCGCCGTGTTGACCGCGTGGATATGCGCGCAGGTGCGGGTGAGCAGGACGGGTCGCCCCGGGGCCAGCGAATCAAGCAACGCACGGTCCGGGGCGGCCCCCAGCCGCATCTCGTTCCAGCCGCGCCCCCACAGCCAGACACCGGGGGGCAGCTCGGCGTGGCGCCGCCGCACCTGGCGGGCCAAGTCGTCCAGCGAGGCCGTCTCGCGCAGATCCAGCAATGTGGTGCGGAGCTGACCTACCTTCCAGACGTGGACATGGGCGTCGGTCAGGCCGGGGAGCAGGGTGCCACCCCCAAGATCATGGGACTGCGCTCGCGATCCGGCGGCCGCCCGCGCATCTTCCAGCGCTCCGGCGTGAAGCACCCGTCCGTCCCGCACGACCAGCGCCTCCACCGCCTGCCCGTCCGCCTGCGGGTAGATGGGACCGCCGACGTAGACGACCGTCTTCATGCTCACCTCGCCTTTTCCTCGTAGCCAGGATTGCGCCAGATGATGAAGACGCCGAAGTTGCCGCAGGAATCGTCTTTCAGGTAGTTCGGGATGATGCCCCAAACACCGTAGCCGCGCTTCAATTGCACGCTAAGCACAGGGTCGCGTCGTTTGCGGCGGATCACGTCAAGTACGTACTGCTCGATGGGCATCTGATCCGCGACGGCGCCATAACCCTTCGGCATCGCCCCGGCCACGTGGCCTCTTAGATTCAGGCGGCGGATCAGATCGTGCCGCGCGCCGTACAACAACGCGGCAAGGCCCCGCCCGCGAGCCTTGGAGCCCACGCTGATGTCCGCTCCATACAGCCAGTCACCCTCGGGATCGTGGGTGGTGAAGAGGTTTTCGCCGGTTTCTTCGAAGAACGGGTGGGCGTAGTGGGCGAGATTGACCTTCAGACGCAGATCGCTGCTTGACGCCACCAGACGCCCGGTGCCCGTGTCCAGCACGACGAGCTGTCCCTCGGGGAAGTTCGACTGCTGCGCGAGGAAGTGCTTGGCAGTAGCGATTTCGCCCTCGCTCAGATCGGGGAAGCAGTCGCGCTGCAATGCCTCCAAGGCCGGGGCATCCTCGGCGCGGGCCTGCACCACCACGTAGCCACCACGCTTGTGGGTGGCCAGAACCGGACGGTCGGTGACGGAAGCGGTCACGCGGGAACCAGCTCCTCTGCCGCCTTCGCAACATGGTAAGCCTCGCGCACGGCGTCCGCGGTGGCGATTAGGCCCTCACGCAGCATGTCTTCGGGGATGTCGAGGGCAGGCAGGAAGCGCAGGCAGTTGGAGTACAGTCCCGCGCGCATCAGCAACACCCCGCGCTGCACAGCCAACGGCACTGCGGCGGCCACCAACTCCGCCCAAGGGACCCGGGTCACCGGGTCCTTCACGAACTCCACAGCCATCATCGCGCCGATTCCGCGAATGTCCCCGATGGGCAACTCGCCGCGCAAAGGCTCCCATACCTCGCGTACCACGCGTTCGACGGTCTGCGCCCGCTCCAGGAAGCCGGGTTCGGTCAGGATGTCCACCGCAGCCAGCGCCGCAGCACACGCCACCGGGCTGCCGCCGTAGGTGCTGCCCACGCCGCCCACATGCGGGGCGTCCAGGATCTCGGCGCGGCCCGTCACCGCGCTGATTGGCATCCCGGCTCCCAGACCCTTAGCGCTGACAACCAGGTCGGGCACAACGCCCGTGTGCTCGATGGCCCAAAGCCGCCCGGTGCGTCCGCTGCCGGATTGAATCTCGTCGGCGATCATCACGGCTCCCGTGCGGTCGCAAAGCTCGCGGATCCTGCGCAGGAACTTCGCGGGTGTGGCGACGAAGCCACCCTCCCCCAGCACCGGCTCGATGACGATGCAGGCCAGGTCCGAACCGTCTACCTGCGCCGTCAGCGCGTTGTCTAGATTCCAGCAGCACCAGTCCACCCACTGCTCGCCCGTCAGGCCTTCCGGCGCACGGTACGGGTTGGGGAAGGGCAGGCGGTGCACCTCCCCGGCGAAGGGGCCGAACCCCTTCTTGAAGAGGCTGTATTTGCTGGTCATGCTCATCGTGAGGTTGGTGCGTCCGTGGTAGCCACCCTCGAACACCATGACCCCGGGCCGGCCCGTATAAGCCCGCGAGATCTTGACAGCGTTCTCGATTGCTTCTGCGCCGCCGTTGGCAAGCAGAGTCTTCTTGGGAAAGTCGCCCGGCGTGAGCGCGTTGAGGCGCTCCGCCAGCGCCGGGTACGCCTCGAAGTTGACGACGAGCGCGCTGGGGTGAATCAGTTCGGCGGCCTGCCGCTGCACAGCCTCCACCACCTGGGGGTGGTTGTGACCCACAACCATCATGCCGATCGCGCCCGCCAGATCGATGAAGGTATTGCCGTCAACGTCGGTCACTAGCGAGCCGCGTGCCGATTTCACCGCCACGCCGGCCGCCTGGCCCAGCGCGCGGCTCATCGCGTGTGCCCGCCGCTGCTGTAGGGAAAGGCTGCCAGGGCCAGGGATTTCGGTCTTCAGGTTGATGTGCGGCATGGGCCAATTCTCCCTTGGAAAGCGGTGTCGGGTTGATGCGGAACTCGGGTCTGTAAGAACAGGCAGACCCTCAAGAACGAGGGACTGGTCGTGCTATTTGCACTATTATATGGCTGGCTGCAGACGGGTCGTAGAGGCGGCCTTACACCTGAGCCGAGGAGTAGTCCGCAAGAATGGCCGTGGGAACGGCGTGGAGCCCGAACCGGCCCGGACCGGGCGGGAAAGGGCCGGACTGGCTCCAAAGTCCCGAGCAGCGATTCCGAGGACGAATTGCCATTCGTCACCAGCGGCCGCGACAAAGGCTGGATCACATCTACAGATTCGACTGCCCGAGCAGCTACGCGCCGCTTGTGGAGGTGAGAGTCATAAAAGCCCCCGCGGCTTAGCGTCGTACCCCGGGGGTCGCACGTCGTACCCGGCTCATGCCGGGCGAGCATCCGCCTTTTGCACTCGGCCGTGCACCCGCGCCGGGCCGGCCTTGCGCTGCGGACTGACCGGTCAGCCTCGCTCATCGTCACCTGTCCATCTCATCTCGCCCGCCTGGACTGCTTCTCAGCCAGCCCACGCCGACTACCTCACTCAACCTTGACAGACGGGGACCGGTTCCAAGGGGGCATCCGACAAGTGCAGCCGCCGTGGCGCAAGGCATCCGCCATGTCGCTGACCCAACTCTGATCGGTAGCACCGGGCTGGGCCTGATGTCGCACCACCTCCAGGCCAGCGCGCCCTGGCTGGCTCACGACGAAGTGCGCCGATGGCCGCGTCGCGACCCTTACGGGCTCTGCGCACTTCGGGACTAGCCTGCGGTCATGGCAGTGCTCACGACGCGAATGCGCCCGTACGGGACGACGATCTTCACGCAGATGTCGGCGCTGGCCGCGCGGACGGGGTCGGTCAACCTAGGACAGGGCTTCCCGGACGAGGACGGCCCCAGCGCGGTGCTCGACGCCGCCGTGGCCGCGATCCGGGCCGGGGAGAATCAGTACCCTCCGCTGTCCGGGACCGTGCAGCTACGCCGAGCGATTGCGGCTCACCAGGAACGGCGGTATGGGCTGCGGCTCGACCCCGACACCGAGGTGCTCGTGACGATGGGCGCGACCGAGGCGATCGCGGCGAGCGTGTTGGCGCTGTGCGAACCGGGCGATGAGGTGATCACCTTCGAGCCCTACTACGACTCCTACGCGGCCGTCGTCTCACTCGCGGGTGCGACCCGGCGCACGAGCGTGCTGCGCTTCCCCGACTACGCGATCGACGAGGCCTCGCTGCGGGCGGCGTTCACGGATCGCACTCGGCTCGTCTTGCTCAACACGCCGCACAACCCCACCGGCAAGGTCTTCACCCGGGCGGAGCTGGAACTCATCGCATCGCTGGCAGCGCAACACGATGTGTATGTCGTGTCCGACGAGGTCTACGAGCACCTCATCTACGACCCGGCGCAGCACGTGCCGATCGCGACCCTGCCGGGGATGGCAGGGCGCACGCTGACGATCTCCTCGGCGGGCAAGACCTTTGCGACGACGGGCTGGAAGGTTGGCTGGGTGCACGGTCCGGCCGAGCTCGTGGCTGCGGCGCGGACGGTCAAACAGTTCCTCACGTTCTCGGGGTCAGCACCTTTCCAGCCGGCCGTGGCGGCCGGGCTGGCACTGCCGGAGGCCGTGTTCACGGACTACGCGACCGAGCTCGCGGGCAAGCGGGACCTGCTGATCCAAGGCCTGAGTGCGGCGGGAATGGCGACCTCGCGACCGGAGGGAACGTACTTCGTCGTCGCGGATGCAACACCGCTCGGCGGACGTGACGCGGTTGCGTTCTGCCAGGAACTCCCCCACCGCGTCGGGGTCGTCGGCATCCCGGTACAGGTGTTCTGCGACGACAAGGAGGCCTCGGCGGGTCTGGTCCGGTTCGCTTTTTGCAAGCGCCACGAGGTCATCGAGGAAGCCGCTACCCGTCTCGCGAGGTTCGCCAACAGCTGATGTGAGCCGAGCAGGACCACCCGACCCGGGCCACTCGCGCGGTGCCCGCGATGAGAAGGCCAGCGCGAGGAGGAACGACACACGAGCCGCCCTCGACCGCGGCAGGCACGCACACGAAGGTGGAGGGGAATGCACAGCCCCCGGCCGCCGGCGCACCCGTCCACAGCTGGCATGCGTAGCTCAGCGCGCCGGGGGCAGGACGCGCGACCGTGGCGATGTGCCCATCATCATTCCTCCCATTGTCGCGGTACTCCTGGCGACCAGCCTCGGTGTTCCTGTCGCGGCGGGCGCCGGCACGGCAGGAACGGCTGCTGCGGCAGTGACGACCGCCGTCACCGTTGGCAAGGCGATCCCGCGCCCGGGCTGGGCGTATCCGATCCCGGGGCGCCCACCCGTCGCGCGGTACTTCGACCCGCCGCTGGAGCGCTGGAACGCGGGTCACCGAGGCGTGGACCTGGGGGCCGGGGCAGCGAGCAAGGTGGTGGCGCCGGCAAACGGCATGGTGGTCTTTGCGGGAGTGGTCGCGAAGACACCGGTGCTGTCGCTGCTGCACGCGAACGGGGTGCGAACGACCTACGAGCCGGTGGTGGCCCTGGTCAAGGTCGGGCAGCCGGTGGGGCGCGGGGCGGTGATCGGTCGCCTGGTGCCCGGGCACTGCAAGGGGCGCTCGTGCCTGCACTGGGGGGCCAAGCGAGGGATGGAGTACATCGATCCGCTGGGCCTGTTGACCGCTCTACGCCCGGTGCTGCTGCCGCAACGGTGAGGGTCGGCGCGTCAGTCTTCTACCTCTGCCCCACCGGAGGCCTCGGCGCTTGGGCTGGGCAGTACGGGCCATGGCCAGGGCCGGCAACCGTTGAGGCCCTTGGTCTGCTGGACCATGACCGGGGCGAGAGCGCCGCGCGCGGGACAACTCTGGTGAGAGTGGCCGATGGAGTGGCCGACCTCGTGGTTGACGAGGTACGTGCGATAGCGGACGACGTCATCCCCGTAGGTCTGCGCGCCGTGGGCCCAGCGCTTGGCGTTGAGCAGGACCTCCCCGCGCGTGTGACAGGACAGCTCACCCATAGTCCGTAGGGGCAGACAGTGGCGATCGACGTAGGACCCGCTGCCCAGGATGATCCGGACGTCGGTGGCGGCGCCCTGGGCCCGTCGCTGGGCGGAGACGTTGACGAAGTGGACGCCGTCAAGGCTCTCCCATCCCCGCGGGGCCGCCAGGACTTGCTGGACGGTGGTGGCGAAGTGTTCGGCGGGGAGGCCGAGTCCACCCTCGATCTCGACCGTGTAGCGCACGCGGCGACCGGATCGTGGGGAGTCCGAGCCCGCAGGTGTGAGCACGGTGGTCGATCCGCTGCCGGCACGCGGCAGGGTCGCTGGTCTCGTAGGGTCCCCGGACTCACCGTCGGCACCGTCCGGCGGGGTCTGCGTGCTGCCCGGTGCTGCCGTCCGAGTCCCGGGAGTCGGCGTGCTGGAGGTAGCAGCGGACGCAGTCGTCGCTGCGGCGACCGTCCGGTCCGAGGCGAGAGGCGACGAAGCATCCCCCGGGCGGACCTCGAGCACGGCATATCCGGCGACGCCGAGCAGCACGACGGCGCCGAATGTGGCGACCG
>JAUNUZ010000485.1 GCA_030537915.1 Micrococcales bacterium | reverse complement strand
CAGGCACATGATCCCGGTGACCACGAACGCGGCCTTGAAGGACAGGTGCTCGGCGAGCAGGCCAGCCAGAATGGGGCCGATGATCGCCCCGACGTCGGAGACCATCTGGAAGGTCGCCAGGACCGGACCGCCGCTGCGGTGGTTACCGATGATGTCCGCGACCGACGCCTGCTGCGGCGCGTTGAGCAGGCCGGTGCCGGCCCCCGCGACCAGGCAGACCAACAGTAGCGTCACATTGTCAGCCACGTAGCCGAGCCAGATCGTCCCGAGCCCGGCGACGGCCAGCCCGGCGAGCACCAGCGGCTTGCGGCCGCGCGAGTCCGCCAGCCGCCCCGCCGGGATCAGCGCGACGGTGTTGCCGATCGCGAAGGCTGCCATCGCCAGGCCCGCGACCAGCGTGCTCCCACCGAGGGCTACGACGAACAACGGGACCAGTGCGACCCGCACGCCGAACGCCGACCAGCCGTTGGCGAAGTTGGACACGAGCGCGGCGCGGTAGGTCGGATGGGCCAGCGCCTCCCGCAGGCGCATCGGCGCTCCCGCGCCGCCCCTGCCGCCAGCCCCGGGGTGCACGTCCCGGAGCATCGTCGCGACCACGGCCATCGCCACCAGCAGCGCCGCCGCATAGATCACGAACGGCACTCGCATCCCCAGGTAGCGCGAGAGCACGCCGCCGAGGACGGGGCCGAACATGTTGCCCACCAGGAAGGCGGAGGCGTAGAGCCCGCTGATGCGGCCCCGAGCCCGCGGGTCGGCCAGCCGCACCAGCAGGCCCATCGCCGACACCGTGAACATCGTGGAGCCGATGCCCCCACAGGCTGCGGAAGACCAGCAACTGCCAGTAGGAGTCGGCGAACGCGCAGGCTCCGGTGGACACCGCGACGATGAACAGCCCGATGAGGTAGACGGGCCGCTCCCCCAGCGCGGTCACGAGCTTGCCGCTCGCCGGGGCGAAGAGGAGCCGGAAGAACGCGAAGGCGCTGATGATCACCGTCGCCGCGGTGACCCCGACGTCGAAGCTCTGCGCGTACTCGGGGAGCACCGGCGCGATCAAGCCGTAGCCGATAGCGATGACGAACGCCGCGGCGACCAGCACCCAGATCGAGCGGGGAACGGACACAGCCGTGGATTTTGTGGACATTTGCCACCTAGTCAATCAGTCCGCACGAACACGCATCCCCGCGGCTCCCAGGAGATGGGAGGCGCGGGGATGCGTGCGGGCTGAGCCGGTCGGAGAGGCTAGAGGGCCTTGAGCTCCTCGGTAACATCGCCGACGGACTTCTTGGCGTCGCCGAAGAGCATCGACGTCGTCGCCGCGGTGAACAGCGGGTTGTCGATGCCGGCGAAGCCGGAGCTCATCGAGCGCTTGAGCACGATCACGGACTTGGCCTGGTCCACGTTGAGGATGGGCATCCCGTGGATCGGCGAGTTCGGGTCGGTGCGCGCGGCCGGGTTCGTGACGTCGTTGGCGCCGATCACCAGCACCACGTCGGTGCGGGAGAACTCGCCGTTGATGTCGTCCATCTCCTTGAGCGCGTCGTAGGAGACCTCGGCCTCCGCCAGGAGCACGTTCATGTGACCGGGCATCCGGCCGGCGACCGGGTGGATCGCGTACTTGACCTCGACGCCCTTAGCCTCGAGCAGCTCGGACATCTCCTTGACCGCGTGCTGCGCCTGCGCCACGGCCATGCCGTAGCCGGGCACGACGATGACCTGGTTGGCGTAGGCCATCTGGATGGCGGCGTCGGCCGCGCTGGTGGCCTTGACGGTGCCGCCGCTCGCGCTGGCCGGGCCCGCGCCGTCGCCGCCGCCGCCGCCGCCGCCCGCGACGATGGAGACGATGGAGCGGTTCATGGCCTTGGCCATGA
>JAUNUZ010000484.1 GCA_030537915.1 Micrococcales bacterium | reverse complement strand
GCCACCAGCGCTGGCCCAGGTGGTGGAGGACTTCAACGACCTCGGGATCCCTGACCGTTTGCAACTGTTGCTGGAGTTCAGCGACGGGTTGGCCCCGCTGCCCCAGCGCTACGCCGAGCACCCCGAGCTGCTCGAGCCGGTACCTGAGTGCCAGTCACCCATCTTCCTGCTCGTCGAGGTCGAGGGCAACGACGATGACGCCGTCGTGCACCTGCACTTCTCCGCACCCCCGGAGGCGCCGACGACGCGAGGCTTCGCCGGCATCCTGCACGAAGGACTCGATGGGCTCACCGCCGCCGAGGTGCTTGCCGTACCCACGGACTTCTCAGACCAACTCGGTCTGGGTGAGGCCGTCTCCATGCTGCGGCTCCGCGGCATGGCAGGGATGCTGTTTCGCATCAAGCGTCAGGTGAAGGAAAAAGTAGCCGTCGGGAATTCCGCGGGCTGATCACGTGGTGAGCGCCGAGCCGGGAGCGCCTCTCGGCGAGTGGCCGCTCATGGCGGCGAATATTGGAGCCCGGGGCTACCGCGGCTCGACGCGCCAACGAGATTACCCCAAGGTGGCCGAAACCAAAGCGGTTGATCAGTCGAGGCTGCCGGAACGCCAGAGCCGTGCGCTCGCCGCCAGGTCGTCGGCCAGCACCATCAAGCGCTCCGGGGCCTGCCCATCCCCTCGACTCAGGAAGTCCCGTCCCGCGGACACCACCCGTGCAAACGCGGCCGCGCGCTCCATCGCCAGACCGAAGTCGCCGTCGAAGGCGCCGCGCAGGATGTCGTCGATGACGGAGCGCACCTCATCCGGGCCCGTGGGGTCGGCACCCGCCACGGCATGGTTCGGCTCCGAGTAGTGGACGCCTGCCGCGTACTCGCGGGCGGCGGCGGACGGGTCAGCCACCACCCATTCCCGCATGACGTAGAGCCGGTACAAAACACCGGGCAACGAGCGGGCGGGACGAGTGGCCCACAGGTCGGCCAGCGTGGTGATCCCGACGTCGTCAACCACGGTCATCAAACGCTTCGTCACCTCGGCGTCGCTGCCCGCACGGCCAACGCCCAGCAGGACCGCGGCTGTCTCGTGGGCGGCGTGCAGTTCGGCCACCGGGTCAGTGCCCGCTGCCATCGCGTCGAGCGCGGCGGAGTCCCGCAGGGTGGGGCGGCGGGGTTTCGGTACGTCAGTCATTGCCACCCAGAGTAGTCAGCAGCAGTGACCAAACGAAGACTGCGCAGTCAGCGGCGCTGCAGTGCCATTGGAAAATGCTCCGTCAGCATGCTTGGCCGACCGCTTTTGCTCATGCGGTCGCGACATCGGTCGGCATGGCGTGCCGGTACGTCCACGAGGTCATGACCAGCAACACGCCCCAGAAGATGTGGGCCGACGCCGCACCCGCACTTCCCAGTGCGTACTGGGCAACGACTCCCACGGCCAGTGCCACCGCCAGAATGACGTTCACCAGTCCCGCCGAGCGACGCAGGACCAGATACACCACAGCCCCGAGGATGCTGACGACGACGGCGACGAGGGCACCCACCCGGTGGTACGGGTAATACTGTTCGGACCCACCGATGAAGGCAGCCGCCCACCCGGCCTGCCCGATGATGCAACTGATGACGACAGTCGCCACCGTGCGCAAAATGATGAGGTGGGGATGAGGCAAAACTGGCAGGCGCATGGCAACACTGTGCCACCTGCGTGGAGCAGTGGCTGCAGAACGGTTGTTCAGCGCAGGAGTCCGACGCCGCGCTCACCGATATCCATGACACTGGGCCGTCGTCGGTGTGAAACTCGCTGCGCCCCGCTGCCGTCCGGGGACCAGGAGGGCCGCCAGGAACGCAGTGCCTGACCGGGGATTTGCCCCCCATACCGCTCAGCC
>JAUNUZ010000483.1 GCA_030537915.1 Micrococcales bacterium | reverse complement strand
ATCACCAACTACAACTACGCCGAGTACGACCGCACCGTCGGGGAGGACGACGAGGTCGATTGCACCACGGGCACGCAGGCGGCAGCGCTCATGGTCGCCGACGCTCCCGGCTTCGTGGCGGTCGCCCCCGGCGCTCGGCTCTTGGCGCTCCGCGCGCGACAGGACGGTGCCCTTCCCGGCACGGAGGAAGGCGATCCGATCGCCAACTACGCCGACGCGGTGCTCGGTGGGATCGAGTACAAGGTCGACGTTCTGGTCATCACCCAATCCACCCAGGAGACCCCGAAGTACCGCGCCGCCATCGAGGCCGCCCAGGCGGCGGGGATCGTCATTGTCGCGGCCGCGCCGATACTTGGTTCCTCCGGCGACTTTCCCGCCTCGGCCGACGGCGTGATCTCTGTGGGCGCCAGCGGCGAGGGCGACATCGCCGCCAAAGAATCTCAGCCGCTCGCCTCCGGCCAGGTCACCCTTGCGGCACCCGGTGACAACATCCCCACCATCTCGCCCTCCGGCCCGGGCGGCGCGGTATGGGCTATTGCCTCGGGCACGAGCCTCGCCGCCGCGCAGGTCGGCGCAACGGCCGCCCTCCTTATCGCCTATGAACCAGATCTCACCCCCGAGCAGGTGGCGGAAAGACTTACCCGCACCGCCGACACCGCCGGCATCACCCCGCCGGATCCCGTTCTCGGTGCTGGCATCGTCAACCCGATCCGCGCGCTCACCGAGGGCAGTTCGAGTTCCGCCTCACCGAGCACCCAATCCCCCACCGCGCCCAACGATCCACGAGACAGGGCCGGCACGAATCCACTTATCACCACCACCGTCATCGCGATAGCCGGCGCAGCGGTCGTCCTCGCCGGTCTGGTGATCCTCTTGTCGATCGCAATACCCGCCGCCAACCGACGGCATCGCGCGAGTCGAGACGAGGACGCCACGTAGGAGACGGGTTTGGCGCGGGAGATGCTCCGCTGAGCTAGTCCAGTTCCACCGGCGGCATGACAGCGGTCTGGATCAGGTACTTGTCCTCCTTGGTCACCAGAGTCCCGCGACCGCTGGGCAGCTTGCTCGGGCGGACGTCGGCGAGGAGTTGACCCTCGTCCCGCGAGCCGCTCATGATCAGCCCGGGGTTCATCGATTCCTTCATCCGCGTGATGATCTGATCGCTGAACGTGGCGCGCCCGGCTCCGCCCATGCCGCGCGCAATGATGATGTGCAGACCGACGTCGTTACCGTCCACGACGAACTCGGCCAGTGGTTGCAGAGCGTTGCCGCTCGAGACCGCGACGCGCTCGTAGTCGTCGACGACGATGAACAACTGGGACCCCTTCCACCAGCTCTTATCGCGCAACTGTTGAGTCGTCACGTCCGATCCTGGGAGCCGAGCCTTGATCGCGCCGGCGCAATCCTTGATCACCGGGGTGGCCGCGGCGGCGGAGGCGCAGTACTTCAACAGGTGTGGAGTATCCACCACTCCTAGCAGCGTGCGCTTGTAATCCAGCAGCACGATCTTGGCTTCCTTGGGGGTGTATCGAGTCGTGATGCCGTGCAGGATCGAGCGAAGCAGCGTGGTCTTACCGGTCTCTGGGCCACCGAACACCACGAAGTGCGGATCGGAATCCGGGTTGAGAAAGACGGTATCGAGTTCGAGTTCGTCGATGCCGATCGGAATGCGGTGATCGCGACCGTCGTAGCTGATCGCGGGCAGGGTGTCCCAAGGCAGCTGCTCGGGCAGCATCCGGACCTCGGCGACAGGCTCGCCCTGCCATGCCTGGGCGACCTGATCGACCAGATCGCGGCAGCCGACCGCGAGGTCGTCGGCGTCCTCGACGCCGTCGATGCGCGGCAAGGCGGTCATCATGTGCAGGCTGTCA
>JAUNUZ010000482.1 GCA_030537915.1 Micrococcales bacterium | reverse complement strand
TCCGCGACGGCTACGGCCAGACGGAGACGACGGCGCAGGTCGCCAACTCCCCCGGTCAAGACGTCGTGCCCGGTTCGATGGGTCGTCCCCTGCCCGGCATCCCTTCCGTGCTCGTGGATCCCGTGACGGGCGAGCTCACCGGCCCCGGGGTCGAAGAGGGCGAACTCTGCCTAGATCTATCGGGCCATCCGGTCGCGCTCATGGCCGGCTACCAGGACGACCCTGGGCGCGCCGCCGAGGCGATGGCCGGCGGTTTCTACCACACCGGCGATGTCGCGACTCGCGACGCATCGGGCTGCATCACTTTCGTCGGGCGCACCGACGACGTCTTCAAGTCCTCCGACTACAAGATCTCGCCGTTCGAGCTGGAGTCCGTGCTCATCGAACACCCTGCCGTCGCCGAGGCGGCGATCGTGCCGGCGCCCGACCCGCTGCGGCTCGCCGTGCCCAAGGCGTATGTCGTGCTCAGCTCCGGATACGAGCCGGACGCCGGGGTCGCGGAGTCGATCCTGGCGCACTGCCGGGAGCGCCTCGCGCCATTTCAGCGGGTGCGCCGGATCGAGTTCGCCGACCTGCCCAAAACGATCAGCGGCAAGGTCCGCCGCGTCGACCTGCGTCACCGCGAGGACGAGATCGCCGGGTCACGCCCCCAGGGTGAGTGGCGCGACGACGACTTCCCGGGCCTACGTGGGGCACCGGCCTAGCGCCGAGACGCCTCGACGTCTAGACGTCTAGACCGATCCGACTGGTTACGGCGCGCTCAACCCACCCAACTCATCGGCGGATCGCGGCTAAGTGGTGGGGCTCGTCGGTCAGTCGCTGAGATGCTCTGTCCTTGCGCAACTGGGCGTACATCAGACCCATTATTATTGCCCACGCCAGCATGCGAATGGTCATAGCTCGGATGCTGTCGACTGCGACCACATCCCTATGGACTGTCAGCAGGAGCAACATCACGAGGGTATGCAGGCTGAGTGTCGCAATGGCCGCGAACCAAGCCAGCCGGCTCTTTCGCCAAATCAGAGTGGCGGTGACGACGGCGGTGAGGATGCCCGCAGTGTAGTTGTAGACGGGGACCCAGTCGATGACGTAGTAGCCGGGATCGTTGCCCAACAATACTTGCACACCTGCGACAACAGCCATTCCTCCGATGATAAAGGCAAGGATGGCCGCAATTTTTGTGAGCATGTTTCTCATGAAAGCTCCTTCTCCTGTTCGTGGAAGTGGTGCGGCTGGGCGTGCGGGCCACGACGAGGATGCGAGGTCCAGGTCGAGTGGTCCGAGTTCGTCGTCGTCGGCCATCGCTTCGAGTCACGGCACGCGCTCATCCACTACAGGCTCACCTGTTGCGGCGAGCGAGTAGCACGAAACTAGACACGAGTGTATAGTTTCACACACGCGTCTGGGCGACGAACCACGAGGATGACTGAGGGAAGGTCCAACATGCAGATCACAGGAGACACGAAGATAGCGGACATCTTCGACGAGTACGGCGATATTTCGGGAGAAATGGTGGGGTTTGGAATGAAGGAGGTGAATGGGAACAAATTGCGCAGCTTTCTTGAAAGGAGAATCTCGGTGAAATGGGCTGCCCGAGTTCATCGAGTGCCCTTGAATGAGTTTCTTGTGCTTCTGCGCAAGGCGATAGCGGCGAAGGAGGCTGAGTCCTCGACTGAGTGAGGGACATGAAGGGCCTCTTTGTCTTCCGTGTACAGGTCAATCGGGTTCTTCGCGCCAACGTCATCTTGCTGTTGTTGTGGAGAATGGGCTGGCGTGGACTTTCGGGGCATGAGAGGTGGCGTCAACCCGTGGAGGCAACAGCGGGGCCCGCGAGGAGTCGTTCGAGGACGAGATCGCCGGGTCACGCCCCCAGGGTGA
>JAUNUZ010000481.1 GCA_030537915.1 Micrococcales bacterium | reverse complement strand
TCCCGGCCTCGAGGTCCTTGAACTCCTCCTCCGACAGCAGCCGCATGAAGAGGTCCATCGTCAGCTGCAGGTCGCGGTACTCCTCCATGTCGAGGTTGACGAACGCGTGCGGAGACTTGGCGCAGGCGATGCGGTAGAGGGGGCGCAGCCGCTCCAGGCAGCGTTCGACGGTCCCCTCGTGGTCCCACGCGACGATCTGGCTGACGAGCGAGGACACCTTGATCGACACGTAGTCGACGTCGGGCCGGGCGAGCATCGCGCCGACCCGCTCGGTGCGGGATGCCGCCTCGGCCTCGCCGAGGACGGCCTCGCCGAGCAGGTTGATGTTGAGGCGGAAGCCTTCTTCGCCGGCCCTGGCGACGTGCTTGCCCAGGGCGGGGTCGTGGGCGTCGACCACGAGGTGGCCGATGATCTGGCGCAGGCGCTTGCGGGCGATCGGCACGACGACCGGCGGCGCGAGCGGCGCGACGAGCGCGCCGAGCCCCAGCAGGGCTCGGTCGATGCCGCTGAGGAAGCCGGACGCATTCTTCGTCGACAGCTTGCCGAGCTCGCGTGCAGCGACTCCCGTGTCCTCCGGGCGCGCCACCCGGTCCACGAAGCGGACGGCCAGGTCGAGGCCGGCCTCGTCGCGGACGAGGGCCGCGAGCTGACCGGTCGTGGCTCGCTCCGCCTTGGTCTGTCCCACCTCCGTTGCCCGCGCCCAGCGGTCCGCGAGCGCGGCGACGTCTTCGATGAGCGGCTCGTAGGCGGCGCTCCCGCGCGCGTCCGGATCCACCCGAATCCCGGTCCCCACCTGTGCACCGACCAAACCGGGGGCCCGGCCGGCAGCTCCGCCCGGTGCGGCGGGTCCGGACTCATCGGGGACGATTTGCCCCTCCTGCGGTGTGAAGGTGGGGGCGTCAGGATCGGTGCGGCGAGGGTCGGTCATGGCGCCAGTATTTCCCGTGCCGGCCCGATCCGCACTCGGCTTGTCTCATCCGTTGCCCAGGCAAGCCGCCGGGTCGAGCCAGGACTTGACCGACTCCCCGCATCCGGCCTTGGGCGCTTCGGGTGAGCCAGGTCGTCCCCACTGAGGTTTCGCAGTGAGCGGCGTCACTCACCTGCTGCGATCCGCACCCACTTGGCTCCTTCTTGAACCTTTCCTGACTGCGCACGGGTAACGGCCCGACCCACAGGCAGATAGGAAGGTGATGGTGCTGCTCCGCACCAGCACGAGGGCCGGGGACAAGACTCGCGTTCAACGCGCGGGTGAGGGACCCAAGGAAGGAACGACTATGACCGCCATGAACGCCACCCTGGACCCAGGGGCGTCGCGGCACATCGCCCTAGGACCGCATGCTCTCGCCCAACGGGTGCCATGCACGATCTGTCACGCGGGCACCTCGGAGCCGTGTCTGGAGTCCGACGGCACCGAGCGCGCCGACCCGCACCACTCCCGCTGGATCCGCTACCAGCACCTCATGCGCCAGCGCCCCTTCACCGCGATCCTGCGCGAGCCCGTCGATGAGCGGCTCGCGGTCGGTGACGTGCTGCTGTGCGTCGCAACGCCCGAGGCCCGGACGCTGCGCGTCCTCACCGACGGGATGGGCCACCGCCAAGGCCCGGAGACCGTCGACGCGCGCGCCGTCGAGTTCTGCGCGTTCATCGAGGAGACGGCGCGACGGGCCATGCCGCGCCGCGGCGCTCGCAGCAGGTCCCAGCGGCGCGGCACCGCCTGAGCCTCCCAGGCCCCCCTGAGCCTCCCCTGCCCATCCTCGCCGGCTGCCCCGCTGTAGACAGCGGGGCAGCGGGCGAGGACGATCTCGGCGAGCGCGGATCGGACCCCGTCGGAGGCGGGCAGCGCGGCGACCTCGAGGAGGCCGTCACGGACGTCCCGAGGC
>JAUNUZ010000480.1 GCA_030537915.1 Micrococcales bacterium | reverse complement strand
AGAGCGACCTCGAGCCCATCTTCGAGCGTTTCTACCGCGTCCCCGACCGGCGCCGGCGGACCGGGCCCGGGTCCGGCGACCGAGGCTCGGGCATCGGCCTGACCATCTCCCGCCGTATCGCCGAGGCCCATGGAGGAACCCTCACCGCTGTCTCCCCGGGGCGCGGAAAGGGGGCCACCTTCACCCTCACGCTCCCGCTGACCCGACCCGGCGCGTGACGAACCTGACCGCTGCGGGGAGGCAGCGAGATTGTGCCATCACCGGCAGGCGGATCGCACACTGTGCTGCCAAGAACGACCCTTTGCCAAGGACTGGCAGGGCCGCTGCAGTTTACGTGGTGGGCCAGTAGTAGCTGTCCGGCAGTGGGCGGGCTCCGAAAATGGCCTGGCCGACCCGGACGACCGTGGCACCCTCTTCGACGGCGATCTCGTAGTCACCGGACATGCCCATGGACAGACCGCCGGGTCCGATCAGGTCGGGGTTCTGTTCTCGGACTCGATCACGCAATTGGCGAAGGCGTGCGAAACATGCCCGGACCTGGTCCGTGTCATCGCTGAAGACGGCAAGGGTCATCAACCCTCGGATGCGTAGCGCAGTGAACGGGGGCAGCTCTTTTAAGAAGCGCAGCGTTTCTTCGGGTGGGAGGCCGTATTTGGAGTCCTCGCCGGAGGTATTGACCTGTACATACACGTCCAGTCCGCGGCCGACGGCCTGCAACCGACGATCGAGGACCTGGGCTACTCGGAGTCGGTCGAGAGCTTGGAACTCGGCGGCGAAAGCGGCGACGTCCTTGGCCTTGTTGGTCTGCAAGTGGCCGATGATCGACCAGCGGATGTCGAGTTCGGCAAGGTTGTCGTGCTTTCGTCGGGCCTCTTGCACCTTGTTCTCGCCGAACTCTCGGCAGCCTGCCTGCGCAGCCAGCCGGATCCGCTGCTCAGGCACGGTCTTGGCGACCGGCAACAACCGGACCTCCTCGGGGCGGCGTCCGCTGCGTTCGGCAGCGGCCGCGATCTGCCCTCGGACGACAGCAAGGTTGCGGGCCAAATCCTGACGACTCTGTGCCCGGGGATAGTCGGACCGGTCCGAGACCGCGTCCTGCTCAGCGACCATGAACCAAGACTACGGAACCGATCACTGCCCGTCTCGACCTGCGCTGGGGTGACCCGGCCGTTGTCGCCCGCCGTCGGGGCCAACGCCCGTATCATGGAGACCCTCCTGCACCCGAAGGAGCCGCAGGTGAGAGCCCCCACAACCGCTGCACGAGCCCGACGCACCGGCTGGGTGCTCCCGGTGCTCCTGCTCGTGGTCATCTTCGGTGTCCCGTCCGTGCAGGGCGGTGCGATCGTCGACACCCAGCAGATCACCCAGGTCATCGGCAGCGTGCTGCGGCAGCCCTGGGCGGAGTCGGTGCCGGCACTGTTGCCGGCCGCCAAGCTCGCGCTGCTCGCGGTGGCGATCGCCGGTGTCGCCGGGATCGGGCCCTACCCCAAGGTCGTGCTCGGCTACTACGCCGCGATCCTCGCGATCATCGCGCCCTTCCAGAACACCGCCACCCTGCCCGGCGGCGTCACGATCCTCGTCGGGAACGCGGTGGCCCAACTCCTGGTCGCGCTGGTGTGCCTCCTGGGGATGCGTCGCACGCCAGCCGCGGCCTCGCTGCGTGCGGACCGGTTGTGGCTGCTCCCGCTCATGCTGTGGGCCTGGCTCTACCCGTTCGCCCTGGCTGCGGGGAACGTCGTGCCGGGCGGTTGGACCGGGATCCTGAGCAACGGCGCGGGTGTCACGTATTGCATGGTTACGCCCGTGATCGCGGGCACGATGGCGCTGCGCCCTGGGGCGTACGGCAGGACAACCCGTGCGACCGTCGGTTGGCTGGGGACC
>JAUNUZ010000479.1 GCA_030537915.1 Micrococcales bacterium | reverse complement strand
TGGAGTCGGCGCGAAAGACGCCCCAGGAACCCCCTAGTCCCCGGGCGCGGCGACTGCGAGGACGTTAGCAGCCGTTCAAGACGACCGTCCAACTGGATATGCGCAGCTCAGCGAGTTTCTCTGAGCGCGAGAGCAGCTCGCGCTCGCACCGCTTGAGGGCGTAACTCGAGCACCTCGAGCGTGGTCGGCAGCACTGCCCGGCCGGATACCGGCCCCTTCCTGCGACTGCCCTGGCCACCGCAGCGCCGCAGGTAGCCGGGCCTGAGGTCGAGGTCGTCGCGATGACCTCGCATCGCAGGTCGACCGGAGGTCGCGGCAGCGCACGGAGACGCTGCGGCACGTGCGGTTCGCACCGGCGCTGCGATCGATGAAAGACTTCAGCCGGCGTCCACACGCCCCACGAGCGCCCCGTCGCCACGGCCCCCTCCGGCTGCGGCGGCGGGGCTTCGCCGTGGCCTGGCGACGAGGTCGCCGCCTCAGCCGGATCGTGCGACTGCTCAGGTGCCGCACGAGCCGGTCGCGCCCGCCCGGTAGCCTGGCCTGCGTGAGCGAGATCGAGATCGGCCGAGGCAAGCGGGGGCGCCGCGCCTACACCTTCGACGACATCGCGATCGTCCCGTCGCGCCGCACGCGCGATCCGGAGGAGGTCTCGCTCTCCTGGCAGATCGATGCCTATCACTTCGAGTTGCCCTTCCTCGCGGCCCCGATGGACTCGGTCATGTCCCCGGACACCGTGATCGCCTTCGGCAAGCTCGGCGGGCTCGGGGTGCTCGATCTGGAGGGCCTGTGGACGCGCTACGAAGACCCGATGGGTCTGCTCGCCGAGATCGCCGACCTCGAGCCGCCGGACGTTACGACGCGGATGCAGGAGATCTACTCCGAACCGATCAAGCCCGAGCTCATCACCGCGCGGCTGCGCAAGATCCGTGACGCCGGCGTCACCGTCGCCGGGGCGCTGTCGCCGCAGCGCACCCAGGAACACTGGAAGACCGTCATCGACGCGGGTGTCGACATCTTCGTCATCCGCGGTACGACCGTCTCGGCCGAGCATGTGAGCAGCCGGGCCGAACCCCTCAATCTCAAGCGCTTCATCTACGAGCTCGACGTGCCCGTCATCGTCGGCGGCGCGGCGACCTACACCGCGGCGCTACACCTCATGCGCACCGGTGCGGCCGGCGTGCTCGTCGGCTTCGGTGGCGGTGCGGCCCAGACGACGCGCAAGGCCCTCGGCATCCAGGCGCCGATGGCAACCGCGATCGCAGATGTCGCGGCGGCCCGCCGGGACTACCTCGATGAGTCCGGCGGCCGCTATGTGCACGTCATCGCCGACGGCGGCATGGGTCGCTCGGGGGACGTCGTCAAGGCGATCGCGTGCGGATCGGACGCCGTGATGATCGGCGCCGCGCTCGCGCGATCGACCCAGGCCCCCGGCCGCGGTTTCCACTGGGGCTCCGAGGCCCACCACGCTCAGCTCCCGCGTGGGGAGCGCGTCCACGTCGGCGCGTTGGCGCCCCTGCAGGAGATTCTGCACGGGCCCGGACGCGCCGCCGACGGCACGACGAACTTCGTCGGAGCCCTGCGTCGCTCGATGGCGACGACCGGCTACTCCGAGGTCAAGGAGTTCCAGCGCGTCGAGGTCGTGGTCTCGCCCTATCCCGGCGGCTGACCTTCGAATCGATGACCCGCACCCCGAACAGCTCGCAGAGGGCCACCTGACCGGCGGCGCGGCAAGCCTGTCGGCGACCCCACGTACGCTGATACCCATGAGTATCGAGACGGGTGGGTCTCGGCCCTCGGCATCGCCGGAACGGCCGGCATCGCCTGCAGCAACGAGCGCGGGCGCTGCGACACCGAGCACGTACGCGCTGGACCCGGACTGGATCGAGCACCTGCGCGCTT
>JAUNUZ010000478.1 GCA_030537915.1 Micrococcales bacterium | reverse complement strand
CGCCGAGCGCTGAGCCCAGCCGCGGGGTGACCGCTTTGTGGACCTGCCTCCCGCAGTGTGGGATCTGTATGTCCAGTGTCGGCGTCGCCGCATAGAGTCGCCCTAGAGTTCGAAGACAGCCACGCCGAATGGGGACATTGACGATGACACAGCAACCGCAGCCGATCTCGGACCCAGCAAAGCAGGCTCGAGAGGCCTACGCGCAGTCCGAGAAGGCAGCATCCAAGACCCTGGAGAATCTGGTCTCCAGCCAGAGCTTTGCCGAGTCGCTGGCGCTCTTCACGAGCAACGCCGTGGCGCTGTCGCGGATGGCCCAGATCGGGCTCGACCAGGTCGTTCGCATGACCCGCCTGGCCGGCCGTACGGACATCACCCGCCTGGGGACACAGCTCGCGCGCACCGAAGACAAGCTCGAGCACGTCCTGCAGGTCGTCGAGCTGCTCGAGTCGGAGCTGCAGGAGACCCGCAGCGAGCGCGACCAGGCCCGTGAAGCCGCCGGCCATCCCACACCCGCGCAGGGTGGCCGCGGTCGCTCCGAGCGCGCGCAGGCCACCCAGACCCCGAGCGGCAACGGCAAGCCCAACGGACGGACTCGCGTGCCGCGGACGGCGAGCCCCGCGATCGAGGCGGCCGAGAGCGTCGTCGCGGCGAAGGATTCTGCCGAGGATTCGCGGTGAATCCGCTGCGCCAGCTCACCAAGTTCCCCCGGGCCCTGCTTGAGACCAGCAACATCGTCCTGACCACAGAGGATGCGGTCATCGGCGCGACGCCCAAGGACACGGTGTGGACGCACCGCAAGACGACGCTGTACCGCTACCGCAGCGACCAGCGCAAGCACCCGGTGCCGGTCCTGCTCGTCTTCGCCCTCATCAACCGCCCCATGATCTACGACCTGCGTCCGGGCCACTCCTTCGTGGAGTTCCTCCTCGGCCAGGGCTTCGACGTCTTCCTCGTCGACTGGGGTGAGCCCGGTGACGAGGATGCGGACATGGGCCTGGAGAACTACGTGTGCGACGAGTTGACATGGGCGGTCCGTGAGACGCTGCGGCTCAGTGGCGCAAAGGAACTGTCGATCGTCGGCTGGTGCATCGGTGCAGCGCTGACCGCGATGTTTGCCGCGCTCAACCCGATGGGCCCCGCTCGTAACCTCGTGCTGCTCACGATGCCCGTCGACCCGACCGAATCGCTCTACACGACGTGGCTCGGGCGGGACTCCTTCGACGTCGACCAGGTGGCCGACTACCTCATCAACGTGCCCGGTGGCGCGGTGGACTGGGCGAACAAACTCATGAAGCCGGTGAACAACTACGTGACGACCAAGCGGCGCCTCTTCGAGCAGGTCGAGGAGGGGACCGCGAACCGCACCGCCTACCAGGCGATGTCGAAGTGGGTCGGGGACAACCCGCCCTTCGCGGGGCTCGCATTCAAGCAGTGGGTCACCTGGATGTACAAGGAGAACCGCCTCGTCCGCGGTCGGATCGAGCTGCGCGGCAAGCGCGTCGACCTGCGCAACATCACCCAGAGCTGCCTGGTCGTCACGGCGGGGTCGGACCACATCGCCCCCCGCCACACGACGACGCCCTTCCTGGACGTCGTAGGTAGCGACGACGTCCATCACATGGCGCGCCCGGGCGGCCACATCGGCCTCATGGCCGGGTCCAAGGCCAAGCACGAAGTCTGGCCGGAGATCGGCGTTTGGCTCGAGCCCCGCTCGCAGGCCGAGCCGTACGTTCCCTGACCGTCGCGCGAACCGCAAGGTCGCTCGGTCCCTATCCCCTGAGCCAATCGCAGTACTGTCCCAACAAAGCCCCGATCACACCGATGTGAGGAGTCTCCATGTCCGATGACACCATTCCAGGCGAGAAACTAAAGGGACGGGTCGCCTTCGTAACAGGCGGCAC
>JAUNUZ010000020.1:3544-13580 GCA_030537915.1 Micrococcales bacterium | reverse complement strand
ACTGCTTCTCCATGACGCCGTAGGTGAAGCGGGCCTTCTGCTTCTCCTGCAGCTGCGTCAGATATTCCTTCTCCTGGATGCGACCGCGGCCATGCTGACCAGGGGGGAAGGGGCGGTTCTCGAAGTTCTTGTCGCCGCCGACGAGGTCGGTCTTGAGCCGACGCGACTTCTTGGTGATGGGGCCGGTGTAACGAGCCATGTGTATCTACTCCCGTGTTTCCTGAAGTCGGCGATCAGACGCGACGGCGCTTGGACGGACGGACGCCGTTGTGCGGCGTAGGCGTGACGTCGTTGATGGCGCCGACCTCGAGGCCGGTAGCGGTCAGTGAGCGGATCGCGGTCTCGCGACCGGAGCCCGGACCCTTGACGAAGACGTCGACCTTGCGCATGCCGTGCTCCATGGCGCGGCGGGCAGCAGCCTCGGCGGCCATCTGCGCGGCGAACGGAGTTGACTTGCGGGAACCCTTGAAGCCGACCTGGCCGGCGCTCGCCCAGCTGATGACGGCCCCCGCGGGGTCGGTGATGGAAACGATGGTGTTGTTGAACGTGCTCTTGATGTGAGCGTGCCCATGGGCGATGTTCTTCTTCTCCTTGCGGCGCACCTTCTTGGCGCCCGCAGCCATACGGCTCTTGGGAGGCATGGAATCTCTTTCCTACATCTACGCGCACGACGCGCGTCTGGAAGCTCTGGAGTCCCGGCAGATCCGGGGTGTGAGGGCCGCTTGCCAAGGCAACGACCGCGCTGGACGAGCAAGGCAATCGGCCCAGGCAGCGTCTGCGACCTCGGGAGGCGCGAGCCTGGCTTCTCAAAGCCAAGCACAGCTCGACGCAGTCACGTCCACGCGTCGCCGACCAACCGGCGACATGGGGCGTCAGTGCGGCTACTTGCCTGCCTTCTTCTTGCCCGCCACCGTGCGCTTGGGGCCCTTGCGGGTGCGCGCATTGGTCTTGGTGCGCTGCCCGCGAACGGGGAGCCCACGACGGTGGCGCAACCCCTGATAACTGCCGATCTCAACCTTACGGCGGATATCGCTGGCTACCTCGCGGCGCAAATCGCCCTCGAGCTTGTAGTTGCCCTCGAGGTAGTCACGCAGCGCGACGAGCTGCTCGTCGGAGAGGTCACGGACGCGGGTGGAATCCTGGATCCCAGCCGCCTTGGTGGCCTCCTTGGCGCGGGTGCGACCCACGCCGAAGATGTAGGTGAGTGCGATCTCGACGCGCTTTTCGCGCGGGAGGTCGACTCCGACAAGACGTGCCATCTTGTGTGGTTCTCCTGAATCGTTGCGGAGGTCTGGAGCAACACCGTTCCGTACCTGGCGAATCCCGGTGGGATTGCGCAGGTCTGGTCCTCGGCCTCCGTGCCGAGGGTGACGTCCGAGTTTTCGTGGAGCAACTCGGGGCCGGGTGCTGCTGGTGGTGCGATGTCTGCGCGTCAGTCAGACGATCGACGAGGCGTGCGGGTGAACGGTCAGCCCTGGCGCTGCTTGTGGCGCAGGTTCTCGCAGATCACCATGACCCGCCCGTTACGGCGGATCACCTTGCACTTGTCGCAGATCTTCTTGACGCTCGGCTGAACCTTCATCTGCCTGCCGTCTTCGGATCGGCTCCGCGCGCACGGTCTCCCGCCCTCGCGAAGCATTTGGTGACACCGGCGGATGCCGGTGCCGGGGTCGTCAGCGTGCTCAGCGGTAGCGGAAGACGATGCGGCCGCGGGAGAGGTCATACGGGCTGAGCTCAACGACCACGCGGTCCTCGGGGAGGATCCGGATGTAGTGCTGACGCATCTTGCCCGAGATGTGAGCGAGAACCTTGTGACCGTTGGTGAGCTCTACGCGGAACATCGCGTTCGGCAGAGCCTCGACGATCGTGCCCTCGATCTCGATGACACCGTCCTTCTTAGCCATATCCTCCACAATCCATGAGTCGTCGCGCGCACGCGACCCGAGCCGTCCGGGCCTTCATACCCGGCTGGCCAGCCCCGATCCGAGCCTCGTCGCGCGTCAGGCGCGACAAAATGTAGCCACTCGGGGGCCGACACATCATGTTAGTACTTCCGCCAACCCCAGAGAAATCGGCCGTCAATCCAGCGGCCCGAAGGGCCCGCCGCGTGCGAGAAGCTCGGCCTGCCCACCGTCGAGGGCAGTGAGCACCCAGAGCCCGGTCCGCGTGACGGCAACGGTGTGTTCCCAGTGGGCTGCCCGCGAACCGTCGACGGTCGCGGCCGTCCAGCCGTCCTCGAGGTCGTAGGTGTCGCTGCTGCCGAGGGTGATCATCGGCTCGATCGCCACCGCCGCTCCGACCCGGATACGAGGCCCACGGTCGCGGACGCGGACGTTGGGCACACCGGGTTCCATGTGCATCGCGCGTCCGATGCCATGTCCCTCGAAGCCCTCGACGATCCCGTAGGCACATGGTCGACCATCCAGACCCGCACTCGAGCGCTGCATCGCCTGGGCGATGGATTCCTCGACCGCCGCCCCGATGTCGCCCACGTGGTTCCCGTCGCGGAAAGCGACGATGCCCGCCCACAAAGCATGGCGGGTGGCCTCATTCAGGGCCAGGTCTTGCGCGGAGCCGGCCTCGTCCCCGCCCACGACGAAGGTCACTGCCGCGTCTGCGTGCCAGCCGTCGACGATCGCGCCGCAATCGACCGAGACGAGGTCGCCGTCGTGCAGCTTTCGTTCCCCCGGGATCCCATGGACGACCGCTTCGTTCACGCTGACGCACAGCGTGTGGCGGTAGCCGGGCACCTCGGGAAAGGATGGGCGGGCACCCTGCCCGAGAATGCTCTCCCGGGCCAGGTCGTCCAGCTGCCCGGTCGTGATCCCCGCCGCTGCCTGGATGGTCACCGTTTCCAGCGTGCTGGCGACGACAAGCCCCGCACGGCGCATGGCGCGCAATTCGTGCGGAGCCTTCGTCTCCAGCCGCTCACGGCGGCCGAACATCAGGCGCGTGCGCCGTTGGGCTGCAGGGCGTCGCCGAGGCGGGCGAAGACCTCATCCACGTCGCCCGTGCCATCGACCCCACGTAGCAGGCCACGTTGGGAGTAGGTGTCCGAGAGCGGTTGCGTTTCACGGGTGTAGACCGCCATACGCTCGCGGATGACCTCCTCGGTGTCGTCGACGCGCCCCTCGAGCTGCGCCCGCTGGAGCAGTCGGGCGACGACCTGGTCGGTGGGCACCCGCAGCTCGAGCACCGCGTCCAGTTCCTGATCCGCTTGCGTGAGCATCGCGTCCAGCGCCTCGACCTGGGCCAGGGTGCGAGGGTAGCCGTCGAGCAGGAAGCCCGCCTGGGCGTCCTGCTGGGTCAGCCGGTCCGCAACGATCTCGTTCGTGACCTCGTCCGGCACGTACTGACCCGAGGCGAGGATGTTCTGGACCTTCTTGCCGAGATCCGTGCCGCCCTTGATATTGGCGCGGAAGATGTCACCTGTGGAGATGGCGGGGATACCGAAACGTTCGGCGATTCGAGCGGCCTGGGTGCCCTTGCCGGCGCCGGGAGGGCCGAGGATGAGGAGTCGCATCAGCGGAGGAACCCTTCGTAGTGGTGTTGCTTGAGCTGGGACTCGATCTGTTTCACCGTCTCAAGCCCGACACCCACAATGATAAGGATCGAAGCGCCTCCGAAGGGGAAGTTCTGGTTCGCTCCCACCATCACCAGCGCGATCAGCGGGATCAGGGAGACGATCGCCAGGTAGGTCGCGCCCACCACCGTGATGCGGTTGAGCACGTAGCTCAGGTACTGGGCCGTTGGGCGGCCCGCGCGGATCCCCGGGACGAACCCGCCGTACTTCTTCATGTTGTCCGCGACCTCTTCGGGGTTGAAGGAGATCGAGACGTAGAAGAACGTGAAGAAGACGATGAGGAGCGTGTACAGCGCCATGTAGTAGGGGCTGTCGCCCTGGATGAGATGCGCCTGCACCCACTGCACCCATGCCGGCGGGTTGAGGTTGCCTTGGTAGAACTGCACGACGAGCCCGGGGATTGCCAGCAGCGAGGCCGCGAAGATGATCGGGATGACGTTGGCCTGGTTCACCTTGAGGGGGATGTAGGTCGTCGTGCCGCCGTACATCCGGCGCCCCACCATCCGCTTTGCGTATTGCACCGGGATCCGGCGCTGACACTGCTCGACGAAGACGACGATGCCGATGATGACGAAGCCGAGCAGGATGACCAGTAGGAACGTGTCCCAGCGACCCTCACGCTGTTTGATCGCCCAGAGGGATCCGGGGAAGCCCGCCGCGATCGACGTGAAGATGAGCAGCGACATTCCGTTGCCGACCCCGCGCTCAGTGATGAGCTCGCCCATCCACATAATGAGGCCGGTGCCGGCCGTCATCGTCAGGACCATGAGCGCGACGGTGGCGATATTGTCGTTGACCAGGATCTTGTCGCAGTTGGACCCCGGGAACAGAGTGGCCGGATTGCG
Organism: Micrococcales bacterium; assembly: GCA_030537915.1. GTDB lineage: Bacteria > Actinomycetota > Actinomycetes > Actinomycetales > Dermatophilaceae > Kineosphaera. Next base: position 9,152 of record JAUNUZ010000020.1, on the reverse strand, counting down.
CGCGAACGTGACGAAGGTCGAGGACTGCAGGACGGCTAGCCCGATCGACAGGTAGCGCGTGTACTGCGTGAGCTTCGCCTGACCGGTCTGACCCTCCTGCTTGAGGGTCTCGAAGCGCGGAATCACCACCGTGAGCAACTGCACAATGATGCTTGCAGTGATGTAGGGCATGATGCCCAACGCGAAGATCGACAGTTGCAGCAGCGCCCCACCGCTGAAGAGGTTGGCCAGGCCGAGGATCTGGTTGCCCTGACCGCTCGCGGGCTGGCACTGCTGCACTGCGACATAGCTGACGCCCGGCGTCGGGATGTGAGACCCGAGCCGGAAGATCGAGAGAATGAAGACGGTGAAAAGCAGCTTCTTGCGCAGTTCGGGAGTCTTGAACGCCCGAGAGAATGCGGTCAGCACTGATCCTCCTGATGCTCGACCGCGCCGCGTCCAGCGGCCAAGCGGCACTTCAAAGCGATTGCGCGAGTGAGTGACCCGCTCATGACAGATTCTCCCCTAAAACGATAACACCCCGGTGCCGGTTCCTCCGGCGCCCGGGGCGGGATGCGTGTGGTTGACGGCCGGCCCGCCTCCGCGGGGTCTTCCCGCGATGCGCGAGCCGGCCGATACCTGTCAATCGTTCGAACGTGAGCCTCAGAGCACCGTTACGGTGCCACCCGCAGCCTCGATCTTCTCCTTGGCGGAGGCCGAGAACTTGTGCGCCGAGATGTTCACCTGGACACTCAAGTCGCCGTCGCCGAGGACCTTGACGAGGTGGCCCTTGCGGACCGCGCCGCGGACCGCCAGATCCTCGGCGGTGACCTCACCGCCGTCGGGATACAGCGCACTGAGCCGGTCGAGGTTGACGACCTGGTACTCGGTGCGGAAGCGGTTGGTGAACCCGCGCAACTTGGGCAGCCGCATGTGCAACGGCATCTGGCCACCCTCGAAGCGCGCCGGCACCTGGTACCGAGCCTTCGTGCCCTTGGTGCCGCGACCGGCCGTCTTGCCCTTGCTGCCCTCACCGCGACCCACTCGGGTCTTGGCGGTCTTGGCTCCCGGGGCGGGACGCAGGTGGTGCACCTTGAGCAGCTTGGGGTCGCCGGTGCGGGCGGACCCTTCAGTGACGTTCTCTGCCATGGTCAGTCAACCTCCTCGACGGAGACCAGGTGGGTCACCGTGCGGACCATTCCCCGGAACTCCGGGCGGTCCTCCTTGACGACGGAGTCGCCGATGCGCTTGAGGCCCAGGGTGCGCAGCGTCTCCCGGTGGTTGCGCTTGCCCCCGATCTCCGAACGAGTCTGGGTCACCTTGAGACGGGTCATGACGCACCCATTCCCGCGGCACGGGCGCGCAGCATCGCGGCTGGAGCAACATCCTCCAGCGGCAGGCCGCGACGGGCCGCGACTTCCTCGGGACGCTCGAGATCCTTGAGCGCCTGTACGGTCGCGTGCACGATGTTGATCGCGTTGTCCGAGCCCAGAGACTTGGAGAGCACGTCGTGGATGCCCGCGCACTCAAGCACGGCCCGGACCGGTCCACCGGCGATGACACCGGTACCGGGAGCGGCCGGACGCAGCAGGACGACGCCGGCCGCGGCCTCCCCCTGGACAGGGTGTGGGATCGTGCCCTGAATGCGCGGCACCTTGAAGAAGGACTTCTTGGCGCCCTCGATGCCCTTGGCGATCGCGGCGGGCACCTCCTTGGCCTTGCCGTAACCGACACCCACGGTGCCGTCGCCGTCCCCGACGACGACCAGCGCGGTGAAGCTGAAGCGACGCCCACCCTGGACGACCTTGGAGACGCGGTTGATCGTGACGACGCGCTCCATGTACTGGTTGCGATCGTCGGCGCCACCGCGACGGTTGTCGCGGTCACGACGCTCTCCGCCGCGGCCGCCGGCCCGGTCGGCGCCGCCACCCTCGGTGGCGCCGGTGCCTCGACGCTGGGGTCCAGCCATCAGTGGTTCCTCTTTCCGAAGTTGTCGGCGCTCACAGGGACAACCCTGCCTCGCGGGCGCCATCGGCGATGGCGGCGATCCGGCCGTGGTACTTGCTACCGCCGCGGTCGAACACGACCTCCTCGACACCGGCCTCCTTGGCCCGAGCGCCGACCAGCTCGCCGACCTTGCGCGCTTTGGCGGTCTTGTCGCCATCGAACGAGCGCAGATCAACTTCCATCGTCGAGGCGCTCGCGAGCGTCTTGCCGACGGTGTCGTCGATAACCTGCACGAAAACGTGCCGGGTGCTGCGCGACACGACGAGGCGCGGACGGATCGTGGTGCCGGCGATCTTCTTGCGCAGGCGGGCATGACGGCGGCCGCGAGCCGCGCTCTTGCTCCTGGCGCGCTTGATGGTGAGTGCCATCGCTTACTTACCAGCCTTTCCGACCTTGCGGCGGATCTGCTCGCCGGCGTAGCGGACGCCCTTGCCCTTGTAGGGGTCGGGCTTACGTAGCTTGCGAATGTTCGCAGCCACCTCGCCGACGAGCTGCTTGTCTATGCCCTGGACCGCGAAGCGGGTCGGGGCCTCGACTGTGAAGGTGATGCCCTCAGGCGCGGCCACCGTGATGGGGTGGCTGTAGCCGAGCGCGAATTCCAGATTGCCGCCCTTGTTCTGTACGCGGTAACCGGTGCCATAGATCTCGAGCTTCTTCTCGAAGCCGTTGGTCACGCCCTCGACCATGTTGGCGATGAGCGAGCGGGTCAGGCCATGCAACGAGCGAGATTCGCGCTCATTGTCGGGCCGGCTGACTTCGATCGCCCCTTCGTCGCCGCGGGCAACCATGATGGGCTCGCTGACGTCAAGTGCCAGCGTTCCCTTCGGGCCCTTGACTGCGACGGCCTGGCCGTCAATCGTCACGTCGACGCCCGAGGGCACGGTGACGGGGAGTCGTCCGATGCGGGACATGTCTGCTCTCCTCCTGCCGTGTGTCCGGGTTACCAGACGTAGGCGAGGACTTCCCCACCTACGCCCTTCTGAGCGGCCTGCTTGTCCGTGAGCAGCCCGGAGGATGTGGAGATGATCGCCACACCCAGGCCACCGAGGACCCGGGGCAGGTTCGTCGACTTGGCGTAAACGCGCAGTCCGGGCTTGGACACGCGGCGCACACCGGAGATCGAGCGCTCCCGATTCGGGCCGTACTTCAGGTCTACGGTGAGCGTCTTGCCCACCTCAGCGTCCTCGACGCGCCATCCCGCGATGTAACCCTCGCTGGTCAGGATGTCCGCGATATTGGACTTCAACTTCGAGAACGGCATGGAGACAAGGTCGTGGTGCGCCGAATTGGCGTTCCGGACGCGGGTCAGCATGTCCGCAATCGGGTCGGTCATCGTCATGTGGGCTCTAGCCCTTCCTCACCGGGGTTTCACTGCGCGCCGGTGCGGCGCGAGCGACCTACGGTGTGTCAATAACAGTGGTCGTGTAAAGGCTTGCTACAGCAGAGCTGGATTACCAGCTGCTCTTCGTGACGCCAGGCAGCTCACCGCGGTGGGCCATCTCCCGCAGGCACACTCGGCACAGGCCGAACTTGCGGTAGACGGAGTGCGGGCGGCCACAGCGCTGGCAGCGGGTGTATCCGCGGACCTTGAACTTGGGCTTGGCGTTCGCCTTGTTGATCAGTGCGGTCTTGGCCACGATCAGTTCTCCTTGAACGGGAATCCGAGCTTGCGCAGCAGCGCACGGCCCTCGTCGTCGTTGATGGCCGTGGTGACGACCGTGATGTCCATACCGCGCACGAAGTCGACGCGATCCTGGTCGATCTCGTAGAACATCGACTGCTCGTTGAGACCGAAGGTGTAGTTGCCGCGGCCGTCGAACTGCTTGGGGGACAGACCGCGGAAGTCACGGATTCGCGGCAGCGCCACGGATACGAGACGGTCCAGGAATTCCCACATGCGATCCCCGCGCAGCGTGACGTGCGCGCCGATCGGCATCCCCTCGCGCAGCTTGAACTGCGCGATCGACTTGCGGGCCTTGGTGACGACCGGCTTCTGGCCCGTGATCGCGGTGAGGTCGCGCACGGCGCCCTCGATCCGCTTGGAGTCCTTGGCCGCCTCGCCGACGCCCATGTTGACCACGACCTTGGCGACGCCGGGCACCTGCATGACGTTGCCGTAGCCGAAGTCGCTCAGTAGCGCCGGCTTGATCTCCTGCGCGTAGCGGGTGCGCAGACGTGGAGCCGGGACGGCGGCCCGCTCGTCCTGCAACTCGATGGTGGTGTCGGTCATCAGATGTCCTTCCCGGAGCCGACGGCGACGCGGATACGCGCGGTCTTCGTCCGTTCGCCACGCTCGACCTGCTCGGTGCGGATGCGCACCCGGGTTGGCTTCTTGGTCTCCGGGTCGACGATCGCCACGTTGCTCACGTGGATCGGCGCCTCGACGGTCAGGATGCCTCCGGCGCGGTTTCCGCCGCTGCTCTGACCGGCACGCGTGTGCTTCTGCACGCGGTTGATGCCCTCGACCAGCACGCGCGAGGTCTCCGGGAACACGTCGATGACCTTGCCCTGCTTGCCTCGGTCGCCGCCCCTGTCCTGCTTGCGACCCGTGATGACCTGCACGAGGTCACCCTTCTTAATCCTCATCTTTGCCATGAGCTACAGCACCTCCGGCGCGAGCGAGATGATCTTCATGAAGCGCTTCTCACGCAATTCGCGGCCGACGGGGCCGAAGATGCGCGTTCCACGGGGGTCGCCATCAGCCTTGAGGATGACGGCGGCGTTCTCGTCGAACTTGATGTAGGAACCGTCGACGCGGCGACGCTCCTTCTTGGTCCGAACGATGACGGCCTTGACGACGTCACCCTTCTTGACGTTTCCGCCGGGGATCGCATCCTTGACGGTGGCGACGATGACGTCGCCGATGCCGGCGTAGCGGCGACCGGACCCGCCGAGAACACGGATGCACAAGATCTCCTTGGCACCGGTGTTGTCGGCGACGCGTAGTCGCGACTCCTGCTGGATCACTGTCTGTCTCTCCTAATCGTCGTGCTGGTTCTCCGACGCGTGTCGCGTCGAAGCCTTGCCGAACTGGATTACTTAGCCTTCTCGAGGATCTCGACGATCCGCCAGCGCTTGCCCGCTGAGAGCGGGCGCGTCTCCATGATGAGGACGCGGTCGCCGACGCCGCAGCCGTTCTGCTCGTCGTGGACCTTCAAGCGGCTCGTGCGGCGCAAGACCTTGCCGTAGAGCGCGTGCTTGACGCGGTCCTCGACCTCGACGACGACGGTCTTGTCCATCTTGTCGGACACGACGTAGCCGCGAGCGGTCTTGCGGTGCTTGCGCTCGGTCTGCTCGGTTGCCACGTTGTTCTCCTGCTGACTCATCGTCACTTCACCGACTTCTGGCCGCCGATGTTGAGCTCGCGCTCACGCATGATCGTGTAGATGCGGGCGATATCCTTGCGGACCGCCTTAAGCCGACCATGGTTGTCCAGCTGGCCGGTGGCCGACTGGAACCGAAGGTTGAACAGTTCTGCCTTGGCCTTGCCCAACTCGTCGACGAGCCTGTCGTCAGACAGCTCGCGAAGACCCTCAGGCGCCAGATCCTTGCTACCGACAGCCATCAGTTCTCCCCTCCTTCACGCTGGACGAAGCGGCACTTCATCGGCAGCTTGTGCATG